>JBEAOI010000104.1:0-7458 GCA_041165005.1 Actinomycetota bacterium | reverse complement strand
CAGGGCTTTCTCCTCAAACACACGGACATACAAGCCAGTCGGAAGGAAATCCCTCCAAAAGGCGAAGGGTTATGCTACCGCCGCATTCCCCTGCCCCAAAACCCCAAAACACAGGGAGATGGGTGAATTCAGCAGGGTCATGATTAGCGATTCTTGATGCCGGCAACAGCCGTGCGGAGGCGGGCAAACACCTCGTCAGGGGTGCCAAGGCCGTCCACTACAGCCAGTTTGTTCTGGTCTTTGTAATAGGCAATCAGTGGTGAGGTCATGGCGTCGTACAAGTCCAGGCGGTGGTTGATGGCATCAGGGGTGTCGTCGGCTCTCTGCACCACGGATCCGCCGCACTTTTCACATGCCCAAGGGTTGGCTTCACTGCCAGTCGCCACATAGTTGGCTTGGCACTGCTCGCAGACGCGACGTGCCGATAAACGGCTGAGCACCAACTCGCGCTTCACCTCAAGGTCAATGACCAGGTCGATTGGGCGAACTTCACTGATGTGATCAAGCGCCTGCGCTTGTGCCACCGTTCGCGGAAAGCCGTCCAAAATGAAGCCGTTCAAACGAGCATCTTCTTCGCCGATGCGACCTTGTACCAGGCTGATCATGAGTTCGTCATTGACAAGCTCACCTTTGTCGAGCACTTCCTTCACGGCACGACCAAGTGGTGAGTCTTTGCGAACTGCAGCGCGCAGCATTTCACCAGTGGAAATATGTGGCGCACCGAAATCAGAAGCAATGCGCACGCACTGCGTACCTTTCCCTGCGCCTTGACGGCCGAGCATGATGATGCGAATTGCATTCGACATGGCGGTGATTCTTTCGTGAATATCGTGAAATGTGTTTCCTAGAGAGGAAACGTCACTTCAAGAAGCCCTCGTAGTTGCGCTGCATCAACTGGCTATCAATCTGGCGCATGAGTTCAAGTGCAACACCAACCGCAATCAACACGGTGGTTCCGGCAAATGGGAATGACTGCACATCGCCTACCCACAAAATGATGTACGGCAAAATAGCGATGAACGCAACGAACATTGCTCCTGGGAGCGTGATTCGGTTAACGGTTTTTGCCAAGAAACTTTCCGTCTGTGGTCCTGGGCGAATTCCTGGAATGAATCCGCCCTGCTTGCGCAATTGGTCTGCCTGACGAATCGGGTCGAATGCAATGGAGTTATAGAAGTAAGCAAACGCGATGATCAACAAGAAGAACACCGAGATGTACAACATGTTTTGGCTGTTCACCAGGTAGTTGTTTACAAACGAAGCAATAGAACCGCGCCATCCTTCACCACTGCCGAGCATGTTCGACAACAGAACTGGCAACAACAGCACAGAGCTTGCGAAAATAATTGGCACGATTCCGGCCTGGTTCACCTTCAACGGAATATACGTGTTTTGGCCACCGTATTGCTTGCGACCAACTACACGTTTTGCGAACTGCACAGGAATACGACGACTACCAAGTTCGACACGCACTACTGCGAACAAAATTGCGATAGAAACTGCAACCAGCACGATGAACGTGATGGTTTTCTTGCTTTGCAAGAGCGAGTAATAGTTGTATGGAAGTCCGCTAACAACTGAAGCAAAAATCAGCATTGACATTCCGTTGCCAATTCCGCGCTGGCTGATCAATTCGCCAATCCACATGAGCAATGCAGTACCTGCAACAAGTGTTGGAATAACAAGCAACGCACGAGGCATGAACGGATCAAGCAACACAACATCGGGAGCATTGGCTGCTGCACCCAAGAACGCCGAACCATTTCCCTGTCCGAAAATGAATGTGAGTCCAGCGCCTTGCAAGGTGGCAATACCAATTGCTACGTAGCGAGTCCACTGAGTGATCTTGCGTTGACCAGTTGCACCCTCTTGTTGCCACTGTTCAAGCTTTGGAATAACTACCCCAAGAACCTGCATGATGATGCTTGCCGTGATGTACGGCATGATTCCCAAAGCAAAAATAGAGAAGCTTCCGAAAGCACCACCTGAAAACAAGTTCAAGAATCCGAGTGCACCTTGTGAGTCTGAAGCTTCGCGCAATTGGCGCACAGCCTGAGCATCAATACCAGGAGCACGTAGCGCAGCGCCGAAGCGATACACAGCAATCATGGCAAAGGTGAACAACACCTTGTTACGAAGGTCTTCCACCTTGAAGATGTTCTTCACGTTTGACAACATCGTGGGTGCTCCTGTACTTGAGGCGCGCCGGCGAACCGGCGTGACATCACTATCGGTTAGTGAACTGGTTGCCCTTAGCGGCTGGACGTGGGCCCTTGTGCGGCATTGGCAAGATCGTCACAGATCCACCAGCAGCAATAATTGCCTGCTCAGCAGTCTTTGATACAGCATGTGCTGAAACACTCACTGCCTTGGTGATTTTTCCACGACCAAGCACCTTGATGAGGGTGTTCTTGTGAGCTGCGCTCTTATCAACGAGCACCTTTGGGTTTACTTCTGCAAGACCCAAGGCTTCGATGACATCGAGGTTTACTGCGTAGTACTCAACGCGGAACGGGTTATTAAAGCCCTTCAACTTTGGTACGCGTTGCTTCAATGGCATCTGACCACCTTCAAAGCCTCGCTTCACGGTGTTACGGGCGTATTGACCCTTCGTACCGCGACCTGCAGTCTTTCCACCTTTACCGCCGATACCACGACCGACGCGCTTTGGCTTCTTCGTTGATCCCTTTGCTGGGGCGAGTTCATCTACACGCATGGCTTACTTGCCTTCCTTGATTTCAATGAGGTGAGGAACACGTGCGATCATGCCGCGAATTTCCGGACGATCAGGCAATGTGTTGGTGTGGCCAATTCGACGCAATCCAAGAGCGCGCAATGTTGCACGGTTCTTTGGCTTGTTGCCGATTTCTGAACGCACTTGAGTAACTGTGATGGTTGCACCAGTTGGTTCAACCTTCACACGCTTTACTTTGCGAGTTGACGTGTTGCCAGATGCAGCCTTCAACGCAGCGGCTGCTGCACGCTGTTCTGCTGCAGCCTTCTTAGCTGCTGGCTTGCGGTCGCGAGTAGTGCGACCTGGTTTTTTGAATGCTGCCATGACTAGTGAGCACCTCCGTTTGACTTCTTACGTTCGTTGAACGCACGAAGGAGACCTTTTGGAACAAATGAGTCAGCTGGAATTCCGCGACGCTTTGCAACTTCGTCTGGGCTCTGCAATTCCTTCAAACCATTGATCGTTGCGCGAGCAACGTTGATGGCGTTTGATGAACCGAGCGACTTAGCAAGTACGTCGTGAATGCCGGCTTCTTCAAGAATGATTCGAGCAGCGCCACCAGCAATAACTCCGGTACCAGGAGCAGCAGGCTTCAGCAATACGCGACCTGCGCCATTGATTCCCAAAATTTGGTGAGTGATGGTTGAACCAGCAAGTGCAACGCTGAACAAGTTGCGCTTCGCTTCTTCGGTTCCCTTTTGAATTGCCAAAGGAACTTCCTTTGCCTTTCCGTAACCAAGACCTACGCGGCCTGCACCGTCACCGATAACAACAAGTGCGGTGAACGAAAAGCGACGTCCACCCTTCACTACCTTTGCTACGCGGTTGATGTGCACTACGCGTGATTCGCGGAGCTGACCTGGTTCGGTCGTGCGTGCGTTTGAAATGTCAGTCATTAGAACTCCAACCCTGCTTCTCGGGCAGCATCTGCTGCCGCTGCTACGCGACCGTGGTACAAGAATCCACCGCGGTCATAAACAACTTTTGTAACTCCTGCAGCCTTTGCACGCTGCGCAACAAGTGTTCCGATGCGCTTTGCTGCCTCAACATTTGAGCCGCCACCCAACTTGCGTTGGTCTGGTTCAACAGTTGATGCCGAAGCGACGGTGTGTCCGTCGAGATCGTTGATCAACTGCACGGTGATGTGCTTGTTGCTGCGATATACGGCGAGACGTGGACGCTCGGCTGTGCCGGTGATCTTCTTGCGTACGCGACGGTGGCGACGCAAGCGACCTGCATGGCGCTGGCTTGATACTGATGTCATAGTCGTCAAATCTCCCGATTACTTCTTGCCGGTCTTGCCTGCTTTACGCAGGACCTTTTCATTGAGGTAACGCACGCCCTTGCCCTTATACGGTTCTGGCTTGCGAATTTCGCGAATGTTCGCTGCAACTTGGCCAACAACTTCTTTATCGGCACCTTTGACGATGATTTTCGTCTGCGCAGGAACTTCGAACGTAACTCCTTCAGGAGCATCGATCACCACTGGGTGCGAAAAGCCAAGAGCCAACTTCAACTTGCTTGGACCCTGAGCTTCTGCACGGTAACCAACACCGATGATGTCGAGTTCTTTGGTGTAACCCTCGGTAACTCCGATCATCATGTTGTTAACCAACGTGCGAACCAAACCGTGACGTGCACGTGAATCGCGCTCTTCGTTGTCGCGAGTAACCACGATGGTGTTTTCTTCGCGAGCGATGGAAACTCCAGTTGGGAACACACGTGACAGCGTGCCCTTCGGACCTTTTACGGTCAGCGAAAGACCAGCGATAGTGACGTCGACACCGTTAGGCACAACGACTGCTGCATTTCCGATACGTGACATATGAGTACTTCTTTCCTCTACTGGTTTCCGCTTACCAAACGAAGCACATGACTTCACCACCCACGTTGCGCTGGCGCGCTTCGCGGTCGGTCATGAGCCCTTGGCTGGTGGACAGGACAGCAACACCAAGACCACCCAACACGCGTGGTACTTCAGTTGCATTGCGGTACACGCGAAGACCCGGTGTGGATACTCGCTTAATACCTTGAATGGTGCGCTTGCGGTCATCGGAATACTTCAGACCGATCTTCAACGACTTACCCGGACCATTTGGGTTGTCGATAAGACCGAAGTCAGTGATGTATCCCTCTTTCTTCAGCACTTCTGCGAGAGCTGACTTCTGCTTTGAGGCAGGCATCAACACTTCGTCTTTCATTGCAGCATTCGCATTGCGAATGCGCGTAAGCATGTCGGCGATCGGATCAGTCATCATGACGCAATCACCAACTTGCCTTGGTCAAACCAGGGATTTCACCAGCATGGGCCATCTTGCGAAGGCACAGGCGGCACAATCCGAATTTGCGATATACAGCACGCGCACGTCCACACTTCTGGCAACGCGTGTAACCGCGCACCTTGAACTTTGGCGTTGCATTCGCCTTATTAACGAGTGATTTCTTTGCCATATGGTCCTCTACTTACTTCTTCTTCTTGGCTGAGCGTTTTGCGGCTCCGCGAGCTTTTTTGGATGATGCTGGTTCTTCGCCCTTACGGAATGGGAAACCAAAAGCATCAAGAAGTGCTTTTCCATCGAGGTCGGTTGTTGCAGTGGTGACAATGGTGATGTCCATACCGCGTGTGGTGTCTACCTTGTCGTAGCTCACTTCGGTGAATACCAATTGCTCAGTAAGACCGAATGTGTAGTTGCCATGGCCGTCCCATGACTTACCTGGAAGACCACGGAAGTCGCGAATACGAGGAATTGCCACTGCGATCAAACGATCGAGGAACTCCCACATGCGATCTCCACGCAATGTCACTTTGCAACCGATTGCTTGGTTCTCACGAAGTTTGAACGATGCAATTGATGTGCGTGACTTGGTGACGATTGGCTTTTGACCCGAGATTGCGGTGAGGTCGGCAACTGCGCCGTCAATGAGTGACGACTGTTGAGTTGCGCGGCCAACACCCATGTTGATCACGATCTTTTCGAAAGTTGGCACTTGCATGACATTTTGAACGCCGAGTTGCTTAATGAGTTCGGCGCGCACGACGTCGTTGTAATGCGACTTCAAGCGTGGTTGGTATGCGACTGCAGCAGTCATCAGATTTCATCTCCGGTGCTCTTGGCAACGCGCACCTTGGTGCCGTCTGCCTTGATCTTGTAACCAACGCGAGTTGGCTTTCCCTTGTGCACCAACATGACGTTTGAAGCATCGACAGGCATGTCCTTGTCAATGATTCCGCCGGTGTTGGCTGTTTGTCCGCGAGCAGCAGTGTGACGTTTCGCGGTGTTCACACCAGCGACTTTCACTTTGTTGCTCTTTGGACTTACTTCTGTAATTTCGCCCGTCTTGCCCTTGTCTTTGCCGGCAATAACGATGACGGTGTCACCCTTTTTCAACTTCATGGTTACAACACCTCCGGTGCAAGCGAAATGATTCGCATGAACTTCTTGTCACGGAGCTCACGGCCAACTGGTCCGAAAATACGGGTTCCACGTGGAGTGAGATCGTCCTTGATGAGCACTGCAGCGTTCTCGTCGAAGCGGATGTAGCTGCCGTCTGGACGACGCTTTTCCTTCTTCACGCGAACTACTACGCAACGAACAACTTCGCCCTTCTTTACGCCGGCGCCAGGAATTGCGTCCTTAACCGTGCCAATGAAGACGTCACCAATTGATGCATAACGACGACGTGTTCCACCAAGAACCTTGATGCACAACACTTCTTTTGCACCACTGTTGTCGGCGACGCGAAGACGGGATTCTTGCTGAATCATTTTGCACGCTCCAATACTTCAACGAGGCGCCAACGCTTTTGCTTCGACATTGGGCGAGTTTCCATTACGCGAACGCGGTCACCGATTTGTGCATCGTTGGCCTCGTCGTGTGCGTACAACTTCTTGGTGCGCTGAACGAACTTTGAGTAACGCGGGTGGCGCACTCGCTCAACGATTGAAATAACAATCGTCTTGTTCATCTTGTTTGACACCACGATGCCTTCGCGCACCTTGCGGGCGTTACGAAGAGCTTCGTCTGTTGTTGCAGATGTGGTTGTTGTTTCGGTCATGACTTACTCACTTCCCTGCTGATTCAGCAGCAGCGATTTCCTGCTGACGAATGAGAGTGTTGATACGAGCAATTTGCTTCTTTACTGCACCCAACTCGGCTGTGTTGTCGAGTTGACCCGTCGCATGACGGAAACGCAGGTTGAGAGCTTCTTGCTTTGACTTGCGGAGTTCGTCCACCAAAGTGGCGAGATCCATGTCGCGGAGATCGGCTAGTTCACGTGCCATGTCAGATTGCCTCCTCGCGGCTTACGACGCGGGCCTTGATTGGCAGCTTTTGCACTGCGCGATCAAGTGCTTGGTGCGCAGTTGCTGCGTTTGGGTACGACAGTTCAAACATGATGCGACCTGGCTTTACCACGGCAACCCACAATTCTGGGTTTCCTTTTCCGGAACCCATGCGGGTTTCAGCTGGCTTCTTGGTCACTGACTTGTCTGGGAAAATGTTGATCCACACTTTTCCACCACGCTTGATGTGACGTGTCATGGCGATACGTGCAGCTTCGATTTGACGTGCGGTGATCCAGCCTGGTTCAAGAGCCTGAATGCCGTACTCACCGAAAGCGAGTTCGTTTCCACCCTTTGACACACCGGTCATACGACCACGGTGGTGCTTACGGTGTTTTACTTTGCGAGGTGACAACATGATTTACTCCCGACCAAACTTCGG
>JBEAOI010000103.1:0-2663 GCA_041165005.1 Actinomycetota bacterium | reverse complement strand
TCGCTGATGAGCAAAGGGATCTATAAGTCCGCTGCACGCGAATCAGAAGAAGTAGTTGCGCGAAACTCACAACCGAACTAAGAGTGGGCGCGACGGGACTCGAACCCGGGACCCCTACCATGTCGAGGTAGTGCTCTAACCAACTGAGCTACGCGCCCTTACTGCCCACATACTACTGGCTTGTTTGCACACCGCGCAGTCGAATGCTTACTTCGTTGGCCATTAATCGTCCTGCCCTCGTCAACACATATCGGTCGTCGTGCAATTCGATAAGGCCCTCAAGATGCGAGCGGTCGTCTGGGGAAAATGCCGACGTGGGCACTCCTTCACGTGTGCGAATAAGCAGCTGCATGTGCTCCAAGGATTTTGTTGAATCGTCAAGTATTTCGCTTGACGAAACTGGAGCCTCGCCATTGTTGATCATTTCGATGTATCGATCTGGAGTGCGCACATTCCACCAGCGCTTGCCGTCTTTATGCGCATGCGCTGCGCAACCGATTCCGTCATAGTTGCCTTGCATCCAATACAAATAGTTGTG
The DNA here is from genome assembly GCA_041165005.1 of Actinomycetota bacterium. GTDB lineage: Bacteria > Actinomycetota > Acidimicrobiia > Acidimicrobiales > Ilumatobacteraceae > UBA3006. The sequence continues at coordinate 2,125 of JBEAOI010000103.1, read as the reverse complement.
CGCACATTCATGACCTGGCTTTGCCCAGTTAGATATTTCATAATTGAATAAACCCGCTTTGTCGAAATGCTCATCAACCCATTCGTACTTATCGGCCTGATCATCATCATCGGGGTGCCGTTCTGGCTGAGATGCAAGTGGTGTGTTTGCTTCAATGGTGAGCCCGTACGCCGAAACATGTGGAGGTTCAAGCGCGATCACGTCAGACACCGTTTGCTTCCAATCAGCAAATGTCTCACCTGCTGCCCCGTACATGATGTCAAGATTGAAAGTGGTGAATCCCGCTTGTTTGATATGCGATACCGCTCGTTGAACGTTTTCCGGATTGTGTGTGCGGCCAAGTGACTTCAGAACATGATCAACTGTTGACTGAACGCCGACACTCACCCGATTCACGCCTCCACGCAGATACTGCTGCATCATCTCAAGGGTGATGTCGTCGGGATTGCACTCAACCGTTACTTCTGCACGCGATGCCATTGGAATTTCTGCAAGCACACTCAACAGCTCATCGGCAGGAAGCATGGTCGGCGTACCTCCCCCAACAAACACGCTGGTCGCCGCAGGCATTCCCTCTGCAACTAGAGAACGAATGTGCTTGCGTAATGCCTGCACATATTCACCTTGCAAATGATGCCTGTCAGTAAATGTTGCAAATGCGCAATAGTCGCAACGCTTAGCGCAAAACGGAATGTGCACATACACACCGTGGAGACCGGCGGCTTGGTTCATGGGCGATTACGCAGTTGGGGGTACGAAGAGTAGATCAAGTTCGGCAAGTTTTGCCCCAACATCGTCTACCGCAACATCCAGGATGACCGCAATTGCTCTGGTGTCGTGCGCGCGAACGGTGATCACTTTGCCATTGAAGTCTTGGCGTTGCACTTGAATCATGCGCAGCAGGCGTTCCAGCATTTTGAACTCTTTGCCTTCACGCAACGAAAGCTTCGCCACGTCGATACGCAACTTTGTAGGTGCGGCACTTTGGCTTTGGGTGTCCCCCTCACGCTGCTTGTCACGCGGAAGCAACTGATCAACCGTTACTCCGTAAAAGTTGGCGAGGCGCTCCAGACGAGGGACCGAAATCATTCGTTCACCACGCTCATAAGCGCCCATGACTGAAGCTTTGAATTCTTGCTGAGTAGCACTTTCAACTTCGCTGAGTGACAACTTCTTTTGCTGGCGAATCTGGCGAAGCCGTTCGCCAACTAAACGCGCAAAACTGAGTTCATCGAGTGATTCATTTTCCGATGTACTCATTTCGACTCCCTGCTTGCCCTCACCATGAGCGCACCAGCAACTATTGCAGCAGTTTCTGCCCGCAAGATGGATTCCCCAAGTGAAACTGTTGGCACCCGTGTGGTGAGTTCGTCAGGTGCAAAACCACCTTCTGGCCCAATCACCACAATGTGATGCTCGTGTGAAATTTCAACTCCGCCTGGTTCAGCAATTGCGCAGCCAGGCATGGCCAGAACATCAGTTAATGCAGTGATTGAGTGAATTTGTGGAAGCCACGTTCGTCGACTTTGCATTGCTGCCTCGCGAGCAATTTTGCGCAAGCGTTCTTCGTTCTTTGCTGCGCGCGCGTCATCCCATTTCACGACAGAGCGACGTGTTGGCGCGAGAGGAATGATCTGGTCAATTCCAAGCTCGGTGAGTTTCTGCACGATCACTTCAGGCTTTTCGCCCTTCACTGGCGCAAATGCAACCGACAACACTTGCTTACGCGGTGCAGAAGTGAACACCTCACTCAACGGGTGAAGTTCGCCATGTTTGTCCAACTTGGCAGTAATCCAACTACCTCGACCATCACACACCGACACCACATCGTGCTCGGTAATGCGCAGAACCTTCAGCAAGTGATGTGCGTCATCTTGCTCAAGGACTGGAGAAGCAAGGGAGTTGATGAACACATGCGCAGATGATTTGCGCAGCAGATCCATCATGAAAACGCTGACTTTATTTTCGACTTCAATCCACCCTCGTGGGACGTAACCTGTTCCCCACGACTCTCGGCAAACTTGCGCAACAAATCGCGTTCTGCGTCGCTGAGTTTTGTTGGAACAGCAACCACAATTCGCGCACGCAAGTCACCACGCCCGCGCGAACGTCCACCTTGCGACAA
>JBEAOI010000102.1:0-4349 GCA_041165005.1 Actinomycetota bacterium | reverse complement strand
TGACCATGGCTCACCAGTACCTCGTGACGGAAGAAATTCCTGAACTTGCTGCACTTGCAAAGCCATTGCCGTTGTTGCGTGACCCAGACACTTCGTACTACTTGCGACAAGAGCGTCACAGTTACATTCTCGGACCATACGAGTGGCAGTCAACTGCAATGTGGCTTGACGGAATACCAGATGACTTCGCAGGAAAGTTGTGGCCAGCAGAGTTGGAGCGCTTGGAACCACAAATTCTTGACGCTGGTGAACGTGTGCCATTGATTGCTGAAGCAGGTATTGCACGTGTTGTGAACGGACCAATTCCGTACGCACCAGACGGCAACCCATACCTCGGACCAGAACGCGGTCTGCGCAACTTCTTCCATTGCAACACGTTCAGCTTCGGTATTGCCCAAGGTGGCGGTGCAGGAAAAGCAATTGCAGAGTGGATGTTGAATGGTCGTCCAGAGTTCGACATTTGGGGAATCGATCGTCGTCGTTTCAAGGAGTACGCAACAACGCAGTACACCATTGATCGCGCGCTCGAGGTGTACCAAAACGAGTATGCAATGGGCTTCCCATTCGAAGAGCGTCCTGCTGGCCGTCCTTCATATATGTCGCCGTTGTACGACAAATTGAAGGCAAAAGGCGCGGCTTTTGGTGCTCGCGGTGGTTGGGAACGTCCAACCTATTTCGATCCAAAGGGCGAAGTTACCGATCACACCTTGTCGTTCTTCCGCAAAAACGGATGGCGCAAAGTTGTTGCTGAAGAATGTCATGCAGCACGTAACTCTGTTGCACTGCTCGATCTTCCAGGCTTCACCAAAATTGAAGTTTCAGGACCAGGCGCATTTGCCTTCCTCGACAACCTCATTTGCACCAAGTTGCCAAAGGTTGGCCGCTTGAGCCTGAGCTACGCACTCTTGCCAGACGGCAAGTTGCTCAGCGAACTTACGGTTGCCCGCTTGGCAGAAGACAAGTTCTACCTTGTTGGCGCAGCAAGCTCGGAATGGCACGACCTCGACGTTTTGGAAATGGCAATGCCAACAGATGGCAGCGTCACCATTAAGAACGTCACTAAGGATTACGGCTCGCTCATCTTGGTAGGACCGCAGGCTCGCGAAGTGCTGTCAAAGGTCACCACTACCTCGCTTGAGAACGCTGACTTCCCGTGGTTGTCACACAAGTTGATTGAAACTTCGGTTGGCACAGTGCTTGCACTGCGCGTGAACTACGTAGGTGAACTTGGTTGGGAATTGCACGCAGCAAATAATCAAATGGTTGCGTTGTATGACCAGATTTCGGCAGCAGGCGAAAAGCACGGCATTCGCGACATGGGTATCTACGCAGTAGACAGCCTCCGTCTCGACAAGTGCTACCGCGGTTGGAAGGGCGACCTTGAAATTGGGTTCTCACCATTCGACGCTTCACTCGATCGCTTCGTTGACATGAACAAAGAGTTCGTCGGCAAAGCAGCGCTCGTTGAAGAAAAGAAGAATGGCTCGAAGTACCGATTCGTGCCAATGACACTTGACGTTGATGGCGATGCAGACGTTCCGTTCTGCGCCAGCATTTTCAGCGGCGACAAGCGCGTTGGTATTGCTACTTCTGGTGGCTGGAGCTTCACACTGAACAAGAGCGTTGCTCTCGGATACGTGTTTCCAGAGTTCGAAGCAGCAGGCACCAAGTTGGAAGTTGAAATCTTTGGCAAGCGCTCAGCGGTAACCGTTGGTGCAGAACCATTGTTCGACCCGAAGAACGATCGCCTTCGTTCGTAATTAGTTACTCACTTACAAAGCCGGTCCACATCTTCATGTAGTTCACGAAGGGCTCAGACAGACCTTCGGAACGCAACACCTCGGCTGTCACAGGCAGCGTTCGCGGTGTGAAGAGTGGATCGGCTTTTGTTTTGTTCGGGTAATCGTGGTGCAAAATTGCGCCGCGGCCCAATGCCGCAATATCTGCGCCCAAATCAATCACTTTCTGGGCATCCTGCGGAGTTGCAATTTTCCCTGCAACGGCGAGTTTCACGTTGCCACGTGGAATGGATGTGAATAGGTCGAGCAATTGCTTACCAGCATGTTCTGGTTCGTGTGCTTCCTTAAACACGTCCCACAACGACATGTCGATGAGATCGACTTTGCCACCGGCAACAAGCCACGAAAATACTTCGCGAATTTCATCCACTTTCATGCCAAAACGCTCTGGTGAAAGACGCACAGCAAGTTGCAAGTCAGGTCTGCATTGTTCACGCACACCATCGACAATGCGCATCAACACTCGAGCACGATTTTCTAGCGAACCACCAAATTCGTCGGTGCGCTTGTTGATATCGCTCGAGAGAAATTGACAAATGATGTATCCGTGAGCGCCGTGCAGCTCAACGCCATCAATACCCGCCTTGTCACAGCGAACTGCAGCAGCAACAAAGTCGGCAATTAACTGCTCAACCTCTGCATGCGTCAGCGCCCGCGCGCCAGTTTCGGCATCATCTGATGGGCAAACCGGCGCTTCGCCAATGAGGTCTTTCGGCGAGCGATTGCCGGCATGGTGCAGTTGAACGTAGGACACCTTCCCAGCAGCCCGAATGGTGTCGGCAATTCGAGTGAGGCCAGCGATGTGTTGATCACCAAAACAACCCAACTGTCCGGGGAACCCTTGACCCACCTTTTGAACATGCGAGGCACACGTCATAACCAGCCCAAACCCTCCATTTGCCCGCATTTCAAGCCATTTATGCTCACCATCGGACAAGGTGCCATCCGCATTGCTCTGATGATTCGTGAGCGGAGACAGCATGAATCGATTGCTCAGTGCAGGTCCTCGGGACAGCGGAACAGATTCAAAGAGGGAGGTCATGGCGGACAGGTTAGCCCTGCCTGTTCAAAAGTGCCCTAAAAACGGGCACTATCCACTACCAAGCGTCTTGCTTGCTATACATTTTCGGTTATGAAAAAACGTGACCTCATCCAAGCAGTAGCACTTCACACTGGCGTAGACAAGAAGACGGCAACGTCGACTGTCGAAGGAACGATCGACGTAATCCTGGCAACTGTTGCCAAGGGCGAAATCGTGAACATCTCGGGCTTTGCAAAGTTCGCCAAGATCAAGCGTCCAGCACGCCAAGGTCGTAACCCGGCCACTGGTGAGACGATTCAGATCAAGGCAAAGACAGTTGCAAAGATCACCGCTCTTAAGGGTTTCAAGGACATCGCACTTGGTGTTTCTCCAGCCCCGAAGTTGAACACAAAGCCAGCGGCGCCGGTTGCAAAGCCAGCACCAAAGAAGGCTGCAGCTCCTAAGAAGCCAGCTCCAAAAAAAGCAGCTCCTAAGAAAGTTGTAAAAAAGAAGAAGAAGTAATTTTCTTTTTTCACAGAAGTTGAAAGACCCGCCCGAAAGGGCGGGTCTTTTGTATTTACGGAACTCATCACCGTTAGTGTCAGCCTTATGAAAGCTGCTGTTTACTACGAAACTGGTGCACCTGAAGTTCTGAAGTATGAAGATGTTGCCGAGCCAACATTGTTTGCCGACGGACTTCTTATTGACGTCGCTGCAATTGCCATTCAAGGTGGTGACACGCTCAATCGTTTAGGTGGAGTGCTTGCGTCCAAACCTCACATTGTTGGTTATCAAGCAGCAGGAATTGTGCGTGAAGTTGGCGCAAACACAAAGGGATTCACACCTGGCCAAGCTGTTGTCGCCACCATGGGTTTTGGATCGCACGCAGAAGTGATTTGCCCGTGGGCAGTTTCAACGTGGGCAATTCCAACTGGCTTGTCATTGCAAGAAGCAGCGGGAGTGCCTATTGAATTTGGAACGGCAGACGATTGTTTGTTCGAGTTCGGACACTTGAAGGCCGGCGAGACAGTGCTCATTCAGGCAGGCGCAAGTGGTGTGGGTATTGCAGCAATTCAACTTGCCAAGGCTGCAGGTGCAACGGTGATTGCAACTTCGTCAAGTGATGAGCGCTTAGAGAAGCTAAAAAAGTACGGCCTTGATCACGGAATCAATTACACAAAAGTTGATTGCGCAAAAACGGTAATGGAACTGACGAATGGTGTCGGCGTGAACTTGGTGCTCGATTCAGTCGGTGGTGCGACACTTGAAAGCAGCATTGCCTCACTCGCCTATCGCGGTCGCATTAGCTGGGTTGGACGCGCAGGTCGCGAGGAGCGCCCACCAGAGGTCTGGCCAATTATGCAAAAGAACGCCACCATCACCGGAGTGTTCTTGGGTGCCGAAATGGGAACGAACCCAGGTCGCACTCACGCATTGATTGAAAACTTGCTTGGTCGTATTGCCAAGAAAGAACTCAACGTGGTGATCGACAGAACTTTCCCGTTGTCGGAAGCGGCTGCCGCACACCG
>JBEAOI010000101.1:0-6626 GCA_041165005.1 Actinomycetota bacterium | reverse complement strand
GGTGACGATCATGGTCGGCTCTTCGGGTTGGGTTTCAATTTTCACTCGCAAACGCCTCACGTGAGCATCTACTAGGCGTGAATCACCCAGGTACTCATACCCCCACACTCGCTCGAGTAGTTGATCGCGTGACATCACCATTCCAGGATGATCTGCAAACTCAACCAATAGTCGAAATTCGGTTTTCGTAAGTGAAATCTCGACTCCAGCCTTCTTCACAATGCTGAGGTTGCGATCTATCTCTACATCGCCGATTCTGTTTAACGACTTTGAACCTGACGGAGATGGCTCAACAGTTTGCGTTCGACGAATGGCTGCGCGAATGCGAGCTGCTAGTTCCTTTGGAACAACAGGCTTTGTCACATAGTCATCTGCGCCTGCATCAAATCCGTTGACCAAATCGGACGTATCGGTTTGGGCCGTCACCATGATGACTGGAGTAATGCTTGTTCGTCGGATCGCTCTGCACACTTCAAAACCAGAGATATCGGGTAATCGAAGATCCAGCAGAACCAAATCAGGATTAATCTGCCCAAACATTTTGATGCCGGTTTCTCCATCTCCTGCTTCTGCAACTTCATAGCCTTCGTCCTCAAGCACAAGCCGCAGTGCAGTGCGAATGGCCTCGTCGTCTTCAATGAACAGCAGGGTAAACATCGCTATGAAGTCTGCCCGATACGCGCAAATTGTTACAGAAAACGCACACAAATCATCAGCAAATGTCATATGGCGGGAGCAGAATTTGCCTATCGAACCGGCGGGTGTTCATGCTCCCCCTTGAGCCCCGCCGGTTCCGGTCTTGCCCATTTACTGCCATGCTGTATCCATGAGTCAGTTGCGCTTCCCCCGAAAACTTGGGCTGAAGCACAGAATGGTGTTGTTCTTCGGACTTGCAGCCATGGCAGCAGCAATAGCGCTCAGCGTGGTGACCTATGCCAGCACCCGCTCGTATCTGCTCGGCCAACGATCAGAAGTTGCACAGCGACAGGCTTTCAACAACGCACAGTTGATGCGCAACATCGTCGAAATAGACAGTGAAAATATCGCCGATCTCGTCACGCAAATCCGAACCGAGCAAGGCGGATACGCAGTGGTTCAACTCGATGAACGGCCGGGACGAGCATCTCTGTTCTATGCGCAGGAACCACTTCGGTTCACTCAATCCAATTTGCCTCCAGAACTGCTTGAACGAACGCTTAACGACAAAACGAGCAGACAACGATTTGAGTTTGAGAATAAGCCATACGAAGCAATTGGCGTTGCTGTTCCCTCTATTGGACTTCATTACTTCGAAGCATTTCCAGTGACCGACGTTGAAAATACGCTGCGCACTATTCAAATCACACTGCTCATCGGAGTGGTGCTCATTACTCTCGCTGCTGGTGTTCTTGGTCTAACCATGAGTAGGACTGTGCTTCAGCCCCTCACACGAGTTGCGTTTGCTGCAAATCAAATTGCAACTGGTGGACTCGATACTCGTTTAGTACAGGAAGATGATTCAGACCTTGACCGTCTTGTTGTTTCGTTTAATGAGATGGCAGATGCAGTGCAGCAGCGAATTGAACGTGAACAGCGTTTTGCAAGTGATGTGAGCCATGAATTGCGATCACCTGTCACCGCATTATCAGCAGCAGCAGATGTTCTGGTTTCCAGACGGTCTGAGTTCTCTGAACGAAACCAGCAGGCAATTGACATCATGCAGAAACAAATTGAACGCTTTGACCGAACAGTCCTTGATCTTTTGGAACTCTCGCGTCTTGATGCTCAAGTTGAAGACCACGAAACCGAGGACGTTCGCCTAAACGACCTCATCAGCCGAATCATGCATCGGTATGGCTTTAGTGAAATCCCATTTGTTAGTTCGGTACAAGCCTCGGACGGTGAAACTCGTGCCGATGATGAAACCCGATTGGATAGGCGACGCATTGAGCGCATCTTGGTAAACCTTTTGGAAAACGCCCGAGATCATGCCAACGGAGCGACGAGGGTGACACTCACCAGCGATGGAAGCACGTTTACACTCGCTGTACATGACGCTGGACCTGGAGTTCTAGTGACCGAACGGAATCAAGTGTTTGATCGCTTCGCACGTGGAAGCGCTTCTCGCCACAGCAAAGGCAGTGGCCTCGGATTAGCAATTGTGAGAGAGCACGCTCGGGCCCTTCACGGCAGCGCTTACGTAGAAGAGTCAAGCGATGGTGGTTCAAGGTTCGTCGTTACGTTTGCAAGGGCTGAGGCCTGACCATGATTACACGGTCAAATACCGTCCGATTTGCGGCACTGTGCATCGTGCTCACGTCATGCGCTGTTCCGAAGTCGGGAGCAGTCGACGAAATCGACTCAAGTGACATTCCCTTTGAACTCAATTCACCTGAAACATCAGCTCCCGCAACAACCACCTCAGTTGTTCTGACCTCCCCGATAACCGGATCTTCATTTGAGCAAGCCGATTTGTACTTTGTTGATGGTTCTTCGCTTGAGCGCGTGCGACTCGAGATTCCATCGCCAACAGATTTACAAGGTGTTTTCACAGCACTAATTGCAGGGTTGCCCGATCCTGCACACACCAAAGTTAAAACTCTCCTGCCAGTTGACTTCGCTGCCATTATTGAAGTTGAAGGCGGAGTGGCAAACGTGAATGCAAAGCGCGTATACCTAGATTCGATTAAACCAAACGAGCAACGTTTAGCGATTGCTCAAATTGTGCTCACACTGACCAGCCAACCGGGCATTGGTCAAGTGACATTCAGCGTTGGTGGAAAGGCAATTGGTGTTCCGCGAGGTCGCGGCGACATTGCCGGTGCAGGAACTCCTGTGACCTTTGATGACTACAAAATGCTGATTGCGAAATAGTTAATAGCCAAGTCGCTCGACGCGATCAGGACGCTGCTGCCAGTTCTTATCAACAACAACTGCAAGCTCGAGATATGTACCTTTCGGTAGTTGCTTGCGAACGGCAGTTCCCACTTCCTTCAATAGCAAGCCGCCCTTACCAATGACCATTCCCTTTTGACTATCGCGTTCCACAACAATTTCGCATCGCACCTTGTTGTCTTCCCATTCGGTAACGCGAGTAGCAATGGAATACGGCAATTCGTCAAAGGTGATCGCGAGCAACTGCTCACGAACGAGTTCAGCAACCCATTCGCCAGGAGATGTCTCCGTGGTCATTTCGGCTGGATACAACTGCTCACCTTCTGGAAGCAACTTTCCTAAATGCTCCGCTAGCTCCGAAATTCCTTCTCCGGACTTAGCACTCACTGGAAAGTATTCAGATGCTCCAAGTTCACTGAGCTTTGTCAACTGTTTCAGGATCTGTTGAGGCGATGCTCGGTCAATTTTGTTCAAAATAACAATCGCCTTGGACATGTCGATATGACTCGCTACCCATTGATCGCCAGATCCAAATGGTTGAGTGGCATCGATAACCAAACACACAACATCCACATCCTTTGTCGACTCCAAAGCTGTGGCATTAACACGCTCACCTAATGCACTCACAGCCTTGTGCAAGCCCGGTGTATCAACGAAAATGATTTGATAGTCGTCCTTGGTCACGACTCCACGGATTCGAGTACGCGTGGTTTGCGGCTTGTCAGAAACAATGCTGACCTTCACTCCACACAAGGAATTAACAAGAGTCGACTTACCGACATTTGGGCGCCCAACTAGTGAAACAAAGCCCGAACGCATATCTACAGGCTAGTTCTGCAAGAATGAAACGGTGCAGGACATCAATTGGAAGAAGTGGTTCGATCGAATGCAACCACAGACGCTGCAAATTGCGACGTGGTTGTTGTACATCAACGGTTTTTTTGCTTTTGCAAATTTCGTAGATAGTCGAATGGAACTTGGGTACATTCGTCGATTCTTCACTTTCGGTCCCGTGTATGGGCTTGCCGTCATTGCACTGCACGTTCTCGGGGGCTTATTAATGGCCAACGAGCGCAAAATTGGCTACATAATCGCAGTCGCTGCCTCGTTTACACCGTTTGTCTCGAATCTGATTGTGTATCGGTCCCTCATTGGTGTTTCTTTCCTTGGCGCCATTTTTGACATCGCCCTAATCGCGCTTCTCCTGCACACGCAAAGCCGTTCCCATCAAAAGGTGTGGTTCCGCTAGCGAGAACTCTCAAGTTCGTAATTGGTCCGCTATTTCTGCAACACTGAATCCATGGCAACCATCATTAAAGATCAAGCAGACCTCATGGCTCATGTTGGCCAGCATCTCGGTTACAGCGACTACATCACGGTCACTCAGGAACAGGTTCAACTTTTTGCAGACGCCACCGGCGACCATCAGTGGATCCACCTAGACACAGAACGCGCCAAGGCTGGTCCCTTCGGGCAAACCATTGCGCATGGATACCTCACGCTTTCACTTGCACCAGTGTTGATTGGTCAGATTTGGAAAGTTGAAGGCGTAAAGATGGGCGTGAACTACGGAACAAACAAAGTTCGTTTCATGGCTCCCGTTCCTGTAGGTGCGAAAGTTCGCGCTGGTATCAAGTTGCTTGAAGCAACAGAGATCGCTGGTGGAGCTCAAGTTGTGCTTGAAACCACATTTGAATGCGAAGGCGCAACTAAGCCTTCATGCGTTGCAGAGATTATCTTCCGTCACTACTACTAAGTAGTTATCGGTACGTCTTCATAATTTTTGCAAACTCGGTAAGCGTTTGCTTGTCTGGATAGTCAACGCACCACGGCACAAATCCGCTGCATCCACGACTAATAAAATCAGCAATGCGTTCTGCAACTTGATCTGGAGTTCCTACAAAGTTTGCGTTGCTCCACTGCTCAAAGTTGTCTCCGCGTCCACTAGCGATCTGATACTCGCGAAGTTCCTTTTCGGTATCGCGAATGAGAATTTCCCCCGAGGTGGTCTTCTTGATCTCCGACTCGTCTCGACCTACTTTTTCGCAATGCCCTTTCAAGATTTCAACTTTGCGGGAAAACTCTTCAGCAGATCCGCCAAAGTTTGAGTAATCAGCGTGTTGAGCAACAACGCGAAGTGTGAGCTGCTCTCCTCCACCACCAATCCAAATAGGTGGGCGTGGCGCCTGTAGCGGCTTCGGATCGCAGTTAGCGCGAACGAGTTGGTAGTACTTGCCGTCGTATGTGGTTTCTTCTTGCGACCACATCATTTTCACGATCTCTACGCACTCACGAAGCATGGCAATGCGGTCTTTCGGAACTGGGAATTCGTATCCGTATCCACGACATTCGTTTTCGTACCAACCGGCGCCGATTCCCCAATCCAGTCGACCCCCGGAAATCACGTCAAGCGTGCTGGTGATCTTTGCCAAAAGAGCAGGTGGTCGATACAGGTTGCATCCAACCATTTGGCCCAATCGAATGCGAGTAGTGAGCTGACTAATTGCGGCCATTACTGTCCAGCACTCGAACACTGTTTCATGCGCTGGTCGAGGAACGTTATGAAAATGGTCGTACACCCAAATTGAGTCAAAGCCAAGTTGCTCAGCCGTTACCGCAATATCTACGGCAGCATTCCATTTGTCAACAGCACTAGGAATACCAACCAATTCCATTTTCCAGCCCTGTGGCATGAATACGCCAAATGTGATGTCCTGTTTGCTCATAGTGGAAGGTCTCCTGTTGCTTTCTTCGTTGTTCCAAAATCTTTGTACGCCGAGATAGTGCGTTGTGCAATGCGCATTTGATGGATCTCATCAGCACCATCTGCGAATCGACTCCAGCGTGCTTGTTGCAACATTCCCGCAAGAGGCGTATCGGTGCTATAGCCAAGAGCTCCATGCACCTGAATTGCGCGGTCAATGATTCGCCACAAACTATTCGCAACAAAGTGCTTTGTCATGCTCACTTCGCTCGTGAAGTCCATACCGTGTTCAATCTTGTAGGCAGCATGCAAGATCATGAGTTTGCCTTGATACATCTCCATCGCAGAATCTGCGATGAGCCATTGAATACCCTGCTTTTCAGCGAGCAGTGAACCATGAGAGTACCGCTCTAAAGCACGCGCCACCATCATGTCGAGTGCTGTTTCTGCTTGTGCGATCCAACGCATGCAGTGTGCAAGTCGCGCCGGTCCAAGTCGATACTGACCAAGCAAGTGACCTTGCCCACGCCCGCCAAGCATGTTTTCATTTGACACTCGCAGATCTTTGATTTCGATCTCGCAATGGTTGTGTCCACCAGACATCGTCTCTACGTCACGAACAATGTTCCAACCCTCACTTGGAATATCCACGATGAAACACGAATTTGCTGCTTGCGGCAGATCTGGATCTTCTTCAGTGCGCGCAACAAGCAAAGCGAACTGAGCACCACGTGCGCCAGAGATAAACCATTTATGACCGTTGATCACCCACTCATCGCCGTCTTTATAGGCGAAGGTTTTAATAAGCGTTGGATCACTGCCTGCTACTTCAGGTTCGGTCATGGCGAAACAGGAACGCATGCGACCTTCACACAATGGGCGAAGATATTTCTCTTTCTGCTCTGGCGTGCCCCAATGCAACAACGTGTGCTGATTTCCCTCATCGGGTGCTTGTGCATTCAACACATATGGACCAATGCTCACTTTTGCGGCTTCAGCAGACACTGCTGCCATGGCTGTTGGACCAAGCCCCATACCGCCCCACTCT
>JBEAOI010000100.1:0-3068 GCA_041165005.1 Actinomycetota bacterium | reverse complement strand
ATGTGTGCGTTCGCGCGGGTCACCACTGCGCAAAGCCGCTAATGCGCATCTTGGGCGCTAACGCCACGGCACGCGCAAGCTTTTACTTGTACAACACCCACCAAGAAGCCGACATGTTGGCAGACGCGCTTGACAGTGCGTCAGATATCTTCTGAGTAGACCAAGGAGCGAACATGGCCGGACTTGAAGACCTCTACAGAGAAATCATCCTTGATCATTACCGCACGCCCCGAAACCGTGGCGAGCTTGATGCTCCAGCAGTAAGCGCTGAAGGTCATAACCCACTCTGCGGCGATGAGATTCGTATTTTCGTTGATGTTCAAAATGGCATTGTTACCGACGTTCGCTTCAACGGTTCCGGTTGTTCAATCAGCCAAAGCTCTGCATCCATGATGACGACTGCAATTAAGGGCAAGCCTGTAGATCAGGTGAAAGCAATCGTAAAGAAATTCAAGTCGATGATGACGGTTGACGAAGACGAATCACCAGTTGATGAGTCACTCAACCTCGGTGACTTAGAAGCTCTGCAGGGAGTAGTGAAATTTCCTGTTCGCATTAAATGCGCAACGCTTGGTTGGAACACCCTGCTTGATGCACTGACCACTGCTGGTCAATAAATCCAACTAGCCAACAAGGTTCGGAGCGGTTTTACCCGCAAGCACAGCCAAGCAATTTGTTGCTGCTGTATTTGCCATCGCAGTCCGCGTTTCAACAGTTGCAGAACCCAAATGTGGAATCAGCACTGCATTGTCTAGTCCGAGCAAACCTTCATGCACCTTTGGCTCGTGTTCAAACACATCAAGGCCTGCGCCTGCAATTGCATTGCTCCGCAACGCATTAACCAACGCGGCTTCGTCGACAACAGGGCCGCGTGCGGTGTTAATGAGGTAAGCAGACTTTTTCATCTTGCCGATGGTTTCAGCATTCATTAAATGATGCGTCTCTGGCGAATACGGGCAGTGCAGAGAAACCACATCACTCGTTGCCAACAGTTCATCCATAGACATGTGCTTGGCATCAAGTTCTTTGGCAGTTGCGGCATCAAGCGGTGTTCGCTTTGTGTACGCAATGGTCATGCCAAATGCTTTTGCTCGGCGTGCAACAGCTGCGCCAATCAATCCCATTCCAACAATGCCCAGTTGGCTTCCCTGAATTCCAGAGCCCAGCATGTAGAACATTCCCCACTGCCACGGCTCTTGTTTGCGAATAACTCGCTCGCCTTCTGCCAAGCGTCGGGTTGACATCAAAATGAGCGCCATTGCAATGTCGGCAGTTGCTTCGGTAAGTACGCCAGGAGTATTTGTCACCAATACCTTGCGTTCTTTGCATGCCGGAACGTCAATGTTGTTGTAACCCACTGCAACGTTTGAGACCACTTTCAATTGCGGTCCGGCAGCATCTAACAACTCGGCGTCTACTTTTTCGGTAAGTAATGAAACGATGGCATCGGCACCTTGCACCCGCTTCAACAACTCGTCTCGAGAAATCGCTACTGGCTCATCCCATGAAACGACGTCGTGTTCAGCACGCAACCGTTCAACAGCAATTGCAGGTATTTTTCCTGTGATTACTACCTTGGCCATGGTTACTGAGCAATCCAATTTCCAAGCAAGTCCATGCCTTCTTGAATGTCTTGTTTGTCAATGCCCGAGAATGCGAAGCGAACGTAGTTGCGCTTTTCGCCTGGCTGTGGTCGACCAAAGTGGCGACGTGTGCAGAATGAAACACCCGTTGCGTGCAGTGCCTTCTCGGCAAACACAGCCAAGTCGTCAATGCCCTTGCGCTCCATTGCTTCGGTTACGTCAGGGAACAAATAGAAAGCAGCTTCTGGCGAGTGGCAAGTGACGCCAGGCATTGCATTCAACATGTTCACCGCAACATCGCGACGCTCTTTCAAAACATTCAACATTTTTGGAATTGATGACTGATCACCACGCACTCCCTCAACTCCTCCGTACTGCACGAAGTGAGTGGTGCACGATTCGTCGTTGGTATTGAGTTTTGCAATTTGGTTTGCAAGCTCGGTTGGAGCAATTGCAGCACCCAAGCGCCAGCCTGTCATTGCGAACTTCTTCGAGAATGTATACAGAATGACCGTTCGCTCAAGCATTCCTGGCAAGGAAGCAATGGACTTTGACGTTCCCGAGTAGCGCATTTCGAAATACGCTTCGTCCGACATGACCCACAGGTTGTGCTTAATTGCAATTTCGGCAATAGCTTCACGCTCGGCATCAGTTGACTCTGCGCCAATTGGGTTTTGCAGGTCGTTGTAGATGATTGCTTTGGTCTTCGACGTAATTTGTGACTTCAAATGATCAAGGTCAATGTTGAATCCGGTTGATGACGGTATGTAGCGATACGACTTCGCAACGCCACCGAAGTATTCGATCTGGCTTTCGTAAATTGGATAGCCAGGGTTTGGATACAACACCTCTTCACCTGGGTTCATCACAGTCTGAATAAATTTGGTGATTACTGGCTTGCCACCTGGTTGCACAACAACATTTCCCGGCGCGAATGAAAGTCCACGACGACTACCAACATCTTCTGCAAGCGCTTCGCGCAACTGCGGTATTCCTGCAGCTGGGCAATAACCCGTCTTGCCATCTTTGATTGCTTTGTTCATTGCATCGACAACATTTTGCGGAGTCGCAATGTTTAAGTCACCAAGGTGAAATGGAAAAATACGATTTCCTTTTGCGCCCCATTCGGCTGCAGCAAGTGAAACAGCAAATGCGGTCTCGGTTCCGAGTCGCTCCAAACGTTCTGCAAGTGCCATAGCTATTCCCCCTGTAATACACATCTGATATATGACGCCCTTTACATTACATAAAGTTGCGACCCACAAAATTCAAGGCCCAGATTTGGCTTCCCCGAAGCTAATCGACCAACAGGGACTCGGGAGACGGGGCAACCACTGGGTTTCGCATGGTCAACCAGACCCCAGTCAGCGCTACCACGAGTGCCACAAGAGCCAGCGGGCTCAGTCGCTCGCCGAACAGGATGGCACTTTCAATCGCACTGAGAGCAGGAGTCAGGAAGAACAAACTGCTCACTCGCGCAGCCGA
>JBEAOI010000099.1:0-6412 GCA_041165005.1 Actinomycetota bacterium | reverse complement strand
GAAAGAACTGCAATGGCAGCAACACCAATAGATAAACGACGAACCATTCGAGCCTGATTGCGCTTTGCGAAGTTTGGTATTGCACGTCGCTCATCGGCGCCATGCGTCTCAGGATTTGATGCTCGTAAATTTTTCATTGCTTCCTCTTCATTGGTGCTCAAGGAGTGC
This sequence comes from Actinomycetota bacterium, assembly GCA_041165005.1. Taxonomy (GTDB): domain Bacteria; phylum Actinomycetota; class Acidimicrobiia; order Acidimicrobiales; family Ilumatobacteraceae; genus UBA3006. The sequence continues at coordinate 6,244 of JBEAOI010000099.1, read as the reverse complement.
TCCTAGGTGTTGCAGTCAATAAGGAAGATGTCCGCTGCAAGTAATTGACTTCCCTCAAACTTGAAAGTTGATACTCGACGTGTGAGGGTTATCCCTAAATTGCCTCAAGATTGTCCTGGATCTGCCGATCTATCGAGTGACAACCAAAGGAGTCTCGACTCCACGTTGTGGTGAGGGATAAACGTTCATCTAGGCTGATATCCCTCACAAGACAAGGGATTACCCACCCTTGTTTCTGCGCGTCCAAAAGGAGTTACAGGTGAACATACGGAGTGGCAAATGTCGTCATGTTGTAGTTGGCATGGCTCTATTTGTCTTTCTTTCGAGTTCACCCAGCTCGGTTGCCGCAAAGCAAGTGGAGAAAACATCTTCCTTTCGGGTGAATTCAGGATTTCTTCCGCAACGCGACGGGTTTTCATTTGCAAACTGGACTTCTAATCCGCAGCGTGGAACCGGCGTCCAATTGCTCATTCAACTTTTTGGCCGAGCATCAATTTGTACAAATGTCTCAACAAACGATCCCTGTATTCCACTTCAATCTGCAGAACAGTTCGCCACTCAGGTTGAGGATCAACTAGCCACCGGTCGCTGTGAAGGCCTTACTGTCCTGGCAGCAAAAATTCATGCTGAAGGAGGAACCCCTGCATCACTAGTTGCTGTAGAGGAAGTCACTACAAATATTGACTATTGGTGGGCAACTCAAATGCTTCCCAGCGTGGCTGCAAAAAGTCGTTTATCCCGCTCGCTGGAACCATCACAATTGGTCAACGAAATACGTCAAGGTGTAGTTCGTGGAGCCACTTCCACGCTTGGAATGTATTTTCAAAATAAAGGTCATTCCGTTTTACCAATTTCCATTCAGAAAAAAGGTGAAAAAGTTGTTGTCGGTGTGTACGACAGCAACACACCAGAAATAACGCAAACATTGACGATTAACACGAAAACCCAGGTTTGGGTGTATTCACCTATTGACAAAACTGGAAAAGCACTATTCACCTGGCGGCATAAAGGCGCTGGAGCACTCGATGTCATTCCGTTATCGCTTCGTACTCCGCAAGAGACCCGTTACTTTTCTCTTTCTTCAATTACTGAGTAATTCTTAGCGAATACTTCCCTAGCGCTATGCAGACGTTTCGTTACAGTAGTTCCGGGAACTCCGAGCACTACGGCTGCTTCAGCAATAGATAATCCGTCCCACTCCACAAGCATCAGAGTCTCTCGCTGAATTACCGGCATTGAAATTAATGCTTCCTGAACCCAATTGTCTCGTGGGCTTCCATTTCTTGCCTCTGCAGCAACTAGCGGATTATTCAACTTGTTGAATCGATCTAGACGGGCTTTCCACCGAACCTTATTTGCAATAACTTTGCGACCAACCGCATAGAGCCACAGCAGAGCCTCTTCATCATCGTTCGGTAGATCTTCACGCTTTCGCCAAGCGGTGGTGTAAATATCGTCAACTACATCTTCAACATCAAATGAAATGCGACGGAAGACATACTGCGAAATTTGCTTATTCGTGCGCTCATACAGCACATTAAATTCAGCATTTTCCACCCGATGAGGCTACCAAACAGTGACTGACAGTCATAAAATTGTTGCATGATAAAAAAATTCGGTAGTGACACCGCCCTCTTGTTGATTGACGTGCAAAAAGGTGTTGATGTTCTGCAACATTGGGGCGGGCCAACCGGTCGTCGCAATAACCCTGATGCCGAATCGCACATGCTTCGCTTGCTCGCGGGTTTTCGCGAAAAAGGATTACCTATTGCGTATACGCGCCATGATTCACGCGAGGCCAATTCACCATTGAAGTTTTCGCTTCCTACCGGCGATCAGAAACCCGGCTTTGAAATTCAACCTGGCGACATCGTGGTTGAAAAAGATGTGAACAGCGGATTCGTAGGCACAGATTTAGAAATTGAACTGCGTCGCAAAGGTATCCAACGCTTAGTAATCGTTGGGTTCTTCACCAACATGTGCGTTGAAACCACTACGCGCATGGCAGGCAACCTTGGCTTCGACACCTACCTCGTTCCAGACTGCTGCTCCACCTCAAATCGAATCGGTTGGGATGGAGCCGACTACGACCCAGAGCTCGTGCACGACATGACCGTTGCCAACTTGCATGGCGAATTCTGCACAGCAATTACGCCTGGGGATGCCCTTGGCCTTCTAGCTGCCGACAACACTCAACTTGAGCGCGTGCAGGGCAACGAATAATTCGTTAGTCCAAATACTTCTTCAACAGAGTTGACGCTTGGGCATGCGCCGATAGCGCATCATCCAAAATGGTGATCATGTTGAAGAATCCATGGAATGCTCCGTTGTAACGAGTAATCGTTGTTGAAACGCCGTTTTCAACCAACCGCTTTCCATATGCCTCGCCTTCGTCACGAAGCGGATCGTATTGAGCAGTAATCACAATCGCCGGTGGCATTCTCTTCAACAGATCATCGCTTGCAACCATCGGTGAGGCTTTGACGTTTGTTCTGTCTGAATCACTACTCATGTAGTGATTCACAAACCACGTCATGACCGCCTTGGTCAAAATAGGAGCATTCGCATTTTCAGTAATTGAAGGTGACTCCATACGCATATCCACGGCTGGATAAATCAGCATTTGGAACTTCAAGGGCACCACTTCGGCAAGAGTCACCGCTGCAGCCAGGTTTCCACCCGCAGAATCGCCACCAACAGCCATTCGTGTGTTGTCAATTCCCAACACACCTGCGTTTTCATGAGCCCACTTCAGCGCGGTTACACAATCGTCATAAGCCGCGGGAAATTTATGTTCTGGGGCAAGTCGATAGTCCACAGACAGCACAGCATGTCCAGATTTATTGGCAAGTGACCGACACACGCCATCGTGTGAATTCAGGTCGCCAATCACCCAACCACCACCATGGAAAAACACCAGTAAACCAAGGTCGGTCTTGGCAGATGGCCGATACAAACGACACGGAATTGAACCCACTTGCACGTCTCGAATTTCATGCACCACTTCGGTACTGGGAATTTGACCTGCGGCATACAACGCTCGTGCTTCAGTTGGCGGCAACTCCTCAAACGGAGTGGTACGTATTGCTGCGTAGAAGTCGGCTACTGCTTGAGCTTGCGGATGAAGTGGCATGTAGCCACTCTAAAGCTTGCGCAAGATTGGAGTTGCAGCGAAGGTGAACCCCACTACCCCGAATATCGCCATCACCACAATGAATGTTGGCTGCAGACCAAAATGGTCAACGCAAGCGCCAACAATCAACTGGCCAAGTGGTGGAGCGGCATACAAGAGCGACATCTGTAACCCGTACACACGACCCTGCAACTCTGGTGCAACACGTTTCTGCACGATTGAATTCCACAACGGGTTGAACGGCCCCCATGACAATCCGGCAAAGAATCCAAGCACCACAAACAGCCACGTTGGAGGCAATATCACCAGCGGGAACAGCGAAACCGTGGACACAATCATGACCAAGCGAAGCAATGCACTTGTCGAAAACCTTGCAGCGAGTCGGCCGTAAGCAAATGATCCAATCACCATTCCCGCAGCGAGCGCCGCAAACAATGCACCTAATCCCGTTGCATTATCAATGGATTCAAAATATGCAGGGAAAATCACCGTGTCAATTGGCATGTACAAGCCCGACAAAAACATGAATCCAATTGCAAGTGCAAACAGTGGTTTGTCTCGTGTGAGCGCATGAAAACCTTCACGTAATGACGAAAAGAACGATTCGTGTCCGTCTTCGTGGTGTGCCACTGTTTTGCCATGCTCGTCATCTACGTGCATTAACGACACGGCAATTGTGGCAACAGCAAACATGGCTGCAGTTACCGCAAAGGCAAGCATTGGGCCGCTGAACTGAATGCAAGCAGAGCCAATTGCTGGTCCAACCATCCAACCAATCGCAAAAATTCCTTCGTGTCGTCCATTTGCCGAATTGATTTCAATTCCTGAAGCAGTTGCTGCATTCGGAATAAGTGCTTTGCGCGCGGTGTAACCAGCTGGGTCAAAACATGCACCAAGCACCGCGATCACCAAAATCCACGTATACGTCAAGTCGCCAACAGCGTTGACCACCAAGAACATCAGCACGGAAACCATCGACATCACATCGGAAAACATGGAGATCGCTCTGCGTCCGAACCGGTCAATGAGCCCGCCAACAACGGGTGAAACCACAATGCCCGGGAGACTGGATAAAGCCGCCAAAAGCCCCGCTTTTGCTGCCGAACCTGTGAGTTCAAGCACAATCCACGGCACGGTAATCAAGACCACGCCATTTGATATTCCCGACACCGCATTGGTCACCTGCAAAAGACCAAATGCGCGCTGATTCTTCACATTTCACAGCGTAACTCAGCCATTTATCAGACAGACTCTTTCGGATGAGCAGCATCGTGGTGAGCGAACTTGAATACGGCCCGCCGGGTGCTGACCAATTGTTTTTTGATGTGAGCTTCAAAGTTTCACCTGGAGAACATGCAGCAATCGTTGGTGCTAACGGAGTTGGTAAAAGCACTATTTTGCGAATTCTGACTCAAGAGATTGAAGCCGATGGTGGCGAGTTCGCTATTGGCGGAACAATGTTGAACATGACCCAAGACGTAGGCATGTCGCGACCAAACGACACGTTGCGAGAAATGTTGATTGAAGTTGCTCCAAAGAATTTGCGTGATGCAGGACGAGCATTAGTTGCTGCAGAGAAAGCTCTCAGCAGTGGCGACGATGACGGAATGGGTTATGCCAACGCACTCGCCGATTGGGGCGATCTTGGCGGATACGACCTTGAAGCAAAATGGCAAGCATCAGCACAACGCAGCGTAAAGACACCCGTTGAGGACTTCTCCACACGACTAGTTTCTGAACTTTCTGGGGGCGAGCGCAAGCGACTAGTCCTCGACCTTTTGCTCACGAGTGGCGCCGATGTACTGCTTCTTGACGAACCAGACAACTATCTCGACATTCCAACCCGTAAGTGGCTTGAGGAACAGATCAAGTCATGCAAGTCCACCATCTTGATGGTCAGCCACGACCGCACCTTGCTTGAACAATGCTCAACCAAAGTAGTGGTCATTGAAGGTTCGGGTTGTTGGGTGCATGGTGGCTCGTACAAAACGTTCCCAGAAGCACGTGCGAAACGCCAAGAGCTGCTTGGCGACGATTTGAAACGCTGGAACGAAGAAGAACGCCGTTTGTTCCATCACATGAAAATCATGAAACAACGCGCTGCACAAAACTTCAAAAACGCAACCAAAGCAAACGGCGCTGAAACCCGTTGGGAAAAGTTTGTTGCTGCCGGTCCACCGCCGCCACCTGTTGCTGACCAACAAATTTATGTACGCCTTCGCGGTGCGGACGCGGCACGTCGCGTTGCAAAACTAGAAAAAGTATCGATTGACAACCTGTTCTTGCCGTTTAGCGAAGAGATTCACCACGGTGAACGCGTTGGTCTCATTGGTCCAAACGGCACCGGAAAGACTCACCTCTTGAAGGTGTTGAGTGGCGAGAATCAGCCGACCGAAGGACAAGTCACCTTTGGTCCACGCACTTCCGTTGGTGTGTTTACTCAAGTAAACAATCGCCCAGACTTCCTGGGCCGCGAATGCGTTGACATTGTGCTCGACCGCATTTCCGAGGAAGAAAAAGCCATGAAAACACTGGCCCGTTACGGCTTGCGAAACAATGCCCGCCAAAAGTTCGAAACCCTTTCGGGCGGCCAAAAAGCACGACTCGAAATCTTGCGTCTGGAGATTGAAGGCCACAACGTGTTGTTGCTGGACGAACCAACCGACAACCTAGACATTGAGTCGTCTGAAGCGTTAGAAAAAGCCCTTGATGGATTTGAGGGAACCGTGGTTGCAGTAAGTCACGACCGCACTTTCCTTGCGCAATTCGATCGCTACATCATGATCACCGATGACGGCGAGGTGTATGCACTCCCCGACTTCGACATTGCGATGGCAGGGCTAAGCGAGCCCGACAAATTAGCTAGCTTGCGCTTAGCTAAACCACTAACTCGCGACTAGAGCACACCTTCTGGCACGAAGCCATCGCCAAATGCTTCGCGCATTTCGGCAACCAGTTGATCGTTGGTCCATAAATCGATTGCTGTCATTGCCATGATTTTTGCACCATCAAGAATTGCGCGAGTTGCGTCTTCGTTTGTGGCGTAGTCAGCAAACTCTGGGGTGTGCAGAGATACACCTTCTGGAGCAACAGCAATCATGGGGTGAATGG
>JBEAOI010000098.1:0-2511 GCA_041165005.1 Actinomycetota bacterium | reverse complement strand
TTGTTTTCAGTGCGAACTGCCGCAACTCGGCTGGACACTCGGATCGATTGGGTATTCGTCACGCTTGACACCAAGATTGATCGCAAGTTTGCTGAGGCCGACAGCAAGATCGACCAAAAGTTCACCGAACTAGACAACAAGATTGATCGCAGTTTCACTGAACTCCAAAACAAAATGGATCGCAAATTTACCGAAGTTGACAACAAGATCGACCGTAAGTTCACTGAATTAGATAACAAAATGGACCGTAAATTTGCCGAAACCGACACCAAAATTGAAATTAGATTCAAAAGCGTTGAACGAAATGCCCGAATCAACTACGTCCTCAGCGGCATCATCGCACTTTGCTCGCTCATCGGCGCGCTCGGTGTCTTTGTAAAGTAACGCCAGAAATGAAAAAGGCGGGGTGCCGAAGCACCCCGCCCAATTCGTTGAGAACTGAACTAAATCAGTTTCCACCTTCGTTGAGGGTGACTGTGATTGGTGCGAATGATTCGCCCTTGTAGTCAACTCCCAAACCATCGAGGATCGCGTATGCGGCGGTCACGATGTCGTTGGTGTATGCACCATCAGTTGGTGCTGCAGTAAGAACGGTTGAACCTTCAAGGTTCTTGGTTCCCTGTGCAAGCGTTACGGTGCGGTCCCAAGCAGCTGCATCGATCATGCCTGCGCCCATAGGTGCTGGCCAGATCAACTTGCTTACTTCGTTCATCTGCCACAACTGGTGGCTTGCACCCAAGGTTGAACCCTTGGCTACAACGATGTCACGGCAGGTTTCAGCGTTGTCGCGGCAGAATGCCCAACCCTGAATTGATGCTGCAACAAACTTTGCTGCAGTGTCTGCATACGCTGGGTCTGAAGCGAGCTTGTCGCCATTTGCCCAAATTGCGTCCTGCAACATACCAACACCTTCAGCTTCGTATGAAACGACGTTGAAGTCTTCTGGTGTGTACAAAGCGCCAGTGTCTGGGTTGATTGCTTCAAGAACCTGTGCATATTCGTTGTAGGTCATTGCCTGTGCAACATCAATGTCGCCAGCGAGCAAGCCCGACATGTCGAATTGCTGCTGAACGAGCTCTACACCAGTTGCTGGATCAATTCCGGCCTTGGTGAGTGCTGCGAAGATTTCGAACTCGTTGCCGAAGCCCCAGTTACCAATCTTCTTACCTGCGAAGTCTGCAGATGAAGTTACGCCTGCATCCTTGAATGACACTTGCAACGTTCCTGAACGCTGGAAGATCTGTGCAATGTTGACGATGTTCGCGCCAGCTTCGCGTGAAGCGAGAGCCTTAGGAACCCATGAAAGTGCGAAATCAACTGCGCCGTCAGCAAGTTGTTGCTGCGGAACGATGTCAACTCCACCTTCAACGATGGTTACATCAAGACACTGAGCTGCATAGAAGCCCTGGTCCTGTGCTGCGAAATAGCCAGCAAATTGTGCTTGTGTTACCCACTGCAACTGCAAACTTACAGGTGTGGTGGTTTCACATGCTGCTGGTTCTGCTGATTCTTCACTATCGCTTGAACCGCCGCATGCTGCAACGATCAAGGACAATGCAGCAAAGCCCGCAACTGCGAGTTTCTTTCCTGATTTCCTCATGTGTTTGGTACTCCCCCGAGAGCCTGAGCCCTCTACTTGTTTGTGTTATTTGTGGCGCCGTTTCCCCGAGAGGCAACGTTCTCCAGCACGACGGAGACTAGGTAAAACACTAATCCAAGAAGACAGGCCCCTAGAACGTAAGCCCAGGCCGCCGCATTCTTGGAATTAGCGATATTGCTAGTAATTCGGCTTCCCAGACCGTTCTGGGATCCACCGAAATATTCGGACACGAAAGACGTAATTACCGCCGCCGGCGCCGAAATCTTGAGCGCCGTAAACAAGTACGGCACCGCGTTTGGAACACGCACTTTACGCAGAATTTGAATATCGCTTGCTGCATACGAGCGCATGATTTCTAGGTGAGTGGATTTCACCTGAGTAAGTCCTTTTGCCACGTTCACGAGAACAATGAAGTACACCACGAGACTGACCATGATTCGACGTGGTATCTCGCTGGTAATTGAGTACATGTTGTTCAGTACTGCGACTAACACGAAAATTGGAACTGCGTTGAGTGCGATTGCAAGTGGCGTAATGAGCGAATTCAAAAAGCGAAAGCGACTGAGAATAAAGCTCATTGCAACACCGAAAACTGTTCCTGCAATAAGGCCAACGAGTGCATTCATTCCCGAAACCGAGGCTGCTTCCCAGATACGTGACGCGTTGTCGAAGAAGTTGCTCAAGATTTTTGATGGCGGAGCAAGGAAGTACGGCTTCAAATTGAAGAACTTCACTGCCCCTTCCCAGAACGCAAGAAATGCGACACCAAAAAAGAACGGCGTGGCAATGTTGCGAAGGCGATTAGCGAACGTCATGATCAGCGATCTTCAACTCCGCGAATTGCACCTGCGTTTGCATGATCTGCATGTGTGCCGCGGAGAGCTTCGCGGACTGCAGTAATTCCTGCAAAG
>JBEAOI010000097.1:0-2534 GCA_041165005.1 Actinomycetota bacterium | reverse complement strand
CGAACGTCTTATTGCGGGTGTGAGTTTTTGTTCCATGATTCCATGGCTTGTTCTTTCTTTGCCTGCTGGCGTCTATATCGATCGGTTCGATCGGCGCAAGCTCATGATTGTGGCGAACATCATTAGAGCAGCACTATTTGGTCTTATCGCTTTTGCAGCATCTACAGGGTCATTATCAATTTGGATTTTCATGGTAATTCTGATTGGAGTTGGTTGTTGCGAGGTCATTTTCGATATGTCTGCTCAGGCATTTTTGCCACAACTGGTTCCCGACCATTTACTAGAGAAAGCCAATGGTCGTCTTACGAGTCTTGAACTCATTACCAATACCTTCATTGGCTTACCACTGGGTGCTTGGGCTTTCGTAATTGCAGTTGGCGTGCCATTCGGTGTTGACGCTGCATCGTTTGCACTAGCTGCAGTTTTGGTTGCAAACATTCGAATTCCATCTGCCGAATCAGTAGTTACCGAATCTCAGGAGTTGCGAACCAGCTTCAAGACAGACCTTGCAGAGGGCCTTCGATGGCTATGGAGCAACAAGCTCATACGCACACTCGCCATCATGCTCGGCATCACCAATATGACCGTGATGTTCGGCGACGCAATTTTTGTGAAGTACGCGGCAGAGGAATTGGGTGTCACAGGAAGTGCTTTTGGATTTCTGCTTGCCCTCACTGCGATCGGTTCAATTCTCGGAGGTTTGTTAGGCGACAAAATTGCAAAGAAACTGGGTGTCGCCCAATCCATCGTTTATTCGTATTTCGTGTTTGGCGCTGTTGGAATCATTTATTACTTCTTGCCCAATGTCTGGGCAGTCGCAATTGCTGCATCACTGATGGGTCTTGCTGGAACCACGTGGAACGTCGTCACCGTTTCACTCAGACAGCGAGTCATTCCCACCGAACTTTTTGGCCGCGTAAACAGCGTGTACCGATTTATTGGCACAGGTTCAATCAGTATCGGTGCGCTTATTGGCGGTCAAATTGCCTACTCAACCAATTTGCGAATGCCCTTTTTGGTTGCCGCAATCATTGGACTTGGTGCGCTAGCAGTTGGTGGTCCAACGCTGTACCGCGAAGTGCGTAACTACATTGCGCCGGAGGCAACTCCCGCACCACCATCAATTACATAAGTCTCACCAGTAATCCAACTTGCCGCATCCGAGGCTAGGAACGTTGCAAGATTCGCAATGTCTTGAGGCTCCCCCAGGCGTTTACGTGGAAGCCTCTTTGCAAGTGAATCGCCATAGTTATCCACCAACATTTGAGCAAAATCGGTCTTCACTAATCCAGGAGCAATACCAACAACTCGAGTAAGTCCTAACTCGCCTGCCAGTTGCCTGGTGAGGTGAATGAGGGACGCCTTGGTCAGGTTATACACACCCAGGCTTCCTTCGGCGCGAAGCCCACCAACAGAAGCAATGTTGATGATGACTCCTGGGTTGTCTTTCATATGTTGCGACCACACTTGCGAACACCAAAACAATGGTCCGCGCAGATTCACCTGAAATGTTTTATCGAACTGCGACTCGCTCACATCAAGCGTTGGCCCCGAATACGGATTGGTAGCAGCATTGTTCACAAAAATGTCTATCTTGCCAAACTGTTCAAGAGTGGCACTCACACACTTCTGCGCGAATTCAGTATCACCCGCATTACCAGCGACATATGAGGCTCCACCGCCAATAAATGTTGCAGCCTCTCGAAGCGCATCCTCTTTTCGTGAAGTGATCATCACCTTTGCCCCAGCATCGGCATACGACTTGGCAATGGCTAAGCCGATGCCACGTGAACCACCGGTGATGAGGGCAACTTTTCCTGCGAGCGAAATGTCCATTCGCCCGACGCTAGTCGTTAGGGCGTGATCGCGCTGATGCGAACTTGCTGAATGCGACGACCGTCCAATGTCTCGGTACTAATTCGCCATCCATCAAAATCAACCGACTCGCCTTGCACAGGGACATGGCCGAGCATTCCGAATATGAATCCTCCGATGGTGTCGTACTCTGCTTCCGGCACCTTCAATTCAAGTTCGTCGTTGAGGCGGGAAATTGGCATTGACCCAATAACGAGATAGTCACCATTAGGAAGCGTTTGCAATGAAAGATCTTCGTCGTCGTGTTCGTCAACAATTTCACCCACAAGCTCTTCCAAACAATCCTCAAGGGTTGCAAGACCGACGATGATTCCGTACTCGTCAGCGACCATGACCATGTGAAACTTCTTCGCCTGCATACTTCGCATTAAGTCGGCAACCAATTTGTTCTCGGGAACAACTTCAACTTGGCGAATGAGATCGGTAATCGGATTCGCACCATTGCCTTGGCGTTCTGCAATAACAAGGTCTTTCACATAGACAATGCCAACAACGTCGTCAACATCGTCATCGTCTTTACGAAGTACTGGTAACCGACTAAAGCCATCCTCTACTGCTTTGTCGAGCGCCTGCGTAATTGTTAGATCGCTATCAATGAATACCGCATCGGGTCGTGGAACCATAATTTCGCGCACCACAGTGTCGCCGAACTCAATGAT
>JBEAOI010000096.1:0-2607 GCA_041165005.1 Actinomycetota bacterium | reverse complement strand
GCCATGACGCTCAATTGCCGGCTGTGAAAGTGGTGTTGTAGCCATAAGGCAATGGTACGCAACTAAGGCGAATTGTTTACGATGGGTGCATGCTCACCGTGGAATTCACCATTGAACCATTTATCGAAGGTGCGCCAGGGGCGCATGTGACATCGGCAGTTGCAGCAGTCGAAAAACGAGGTCTCATCGTTGAATTTGGGCCGTTTGGCTCTTCGTTTTCCGTTCCGAAATCGGAGTTGCCAGAAGCCATAGCCGACTTAATGCGCGCTGCATACGCAAATGGGGCAACCTTTGTCAGTGTTGACGTTGGGTCCATTGAGGACACACACGCATGACAGTTCCTCATGATCATCCAGTAGTCGTTGCCGCGCAACCACTCATAGATGCTGTTGGGGCATCGCTGGTTGCCCTCGACAGTATTTCTGCGGGTGACATTGAGCTGAAGTGGGAGGGCGCGGTTGTTGCCGGAATCAGACTTCCGCCACTGCACGGTGCACTTGATCGCATCATTGAAGTTGTTGAACGCGAATTGGGAAGCAAGCTGTCAGAGCTTTCGCGCAATGACAAGCAAAAAGCCATCCGTCTGCTTGACGAACAAGGTGCGTTCATTCTGCGTCGTGCAGTTGAAGATGTCGCAGACGCAATGAAGGTGTCACGCATTACGGTGTACAACTACTTGAACGCATTGCATCGCTAACCATGTTTGATGTTGTTGCATTTGATGCCGATGACACGCTGTGGTTTAGCGAAGATTCGTTTCGCAAGTACGAAACACAATTCGTTGAAATATTGACGCCCTATGTTTCAGTAGGAGTCGATATCAAGGCAGCACTTGTTGCCACGGAACGCAAAAACATCGACGCTTATGGCTATGGGGTTAAATCGTTTGGACTTTCATCTATGGAAGCGGCAATCACGCTGACCAATGGTGAGATACCTGCATTTGAACTACAAAAGATTCTGCACGGAGTTCGCGAGCATCTCACCGAACCGGTTCGAGTGTTTGAGGGAGTCGCAGAAGTGCTCGCTCAAGTGAGTTCACAATTTCGCACCATTTTGATTACAAAAGGTGATCTTGCGCATCAAACACGAAAAGTTGAAACCAGCGGATTGAGCCATCATTTTGAACACGTTGAGATTGTGTTGGAAAAAGACCCTGCTACTTATGCACATGTGTTGAAGAGCCTTGACATCAGCCCGCAAAGTTTTTGCATGGTGGGCAACTCGATGAAGAGCGACATTCTTCCAGTGCTCGCCATTGGCGGATTCGGCGTGTACGTACCGTACGAAATTTTGTGGGAACTCGATCATGCTGAACATCCAACGGCAAATACAGATCGGTATGTGGAACTGGAATCGCTCAGCCTGGTGCCTGAGTGGTTGGCGCAACAGCGCAAATAGCCAGTATTTACAGCTTTCTGAGGTGCACTTCGGTCACGCGGTGATCAGCGCCTTTTTGCATCACCAGTGATGCACGTGAACGAGTTGGCGCAATGTTTTCGCGCAAGTTCTTGCCGTTGATCTCTCGCCAAATTCCCCGGGCCATTGCTTCAGCTTCATCGTCGCTGAGTGCAGCAAAGTTATTGAAGAAGCTCTCTGGGTTTTGGAACACGGTTTGGCGCAATGCAAAGAATCGTTCGACATACCAGTTCTCTACGTCTTGCTCGTTTGCATCAATGTAAATAGAAAAGTCGAAATAGTCGCTCACGAACTCTGCCGAGTCGGTGCCAACTTGCAATACGTTCAATCCTTCAACAATCAAAATGTCGGGACGATTGATAATCACGCTGTCGCCTTGAACAATGTCGTACACCACGTGGCTGTATACAGGTGCAGCTACATCACTGGAGCCGGCCTTCACTTCGCGTAAAAACTGCACCAGGCGCTTGGTGTCATAACTTTCAGGGAACCCTTTGCGATTCATGATTCCGCGCTCGTTCAAAACGGCGTTGGGGTGCAGGAACCCGTCAGTGGTGATCAGTTCTACGCGTGGGTGTTCTGGCCAACGGGTAAGAAGAGCCTGCAAAATACGGGCAGAAGTGCTCTTTCCGACGGCCACACTGCCCGCAATTCCAATGACATAAGGCATCTTTGGCGCAATGGCACCTAAGAATGTTGCAGAAACGCGATGCAGGTTTTGCGTAGCACTGACATACAAGTTCAAGAGGCGAGTGAGTGGCAAGTACACGGCAACCACTTCGTCAAGGTCAATGCGGTCATTGATTCCGCGAAGGGCTTCAAGGTCGCGTTCGTGCAAGGTGAGCGGTGTTTGTGCACGCAACTCTGCCCAATCGTGGCGATCAAATCGCAAATATCGGTCTACGTCAATTGCGTCAATCATGAGTGAGTTACCTCGAGACTATTAACGATTCCAAGGTGCAAACGGTGAAGCGGCGCCAGGGCCACCAGTTAATACATCAACACCAGTTTCAGTAACCAACACGGTGTGTTCAAACTGTGCAGTTCGTTTGCCGTCTGCAGTTACTGCAGTCCAGTCGTCCTTCCACATGCGGTGCTGGTAGGTGCCAAGAGAAATCATCGGCTCGATCGTGAATGTCATGCCAGGTCGCATGATGGTGTTGTTGCTCTTGTCGTAGTAGTGCAACA
>JBEAOI010000095.1:0-3147 GCA_041165005.1 Actinomycetota bacterium | reverse complement strand
AAAGAACGCATTGATGGCAAAAACGTTGGTCTGGTGTTTACCGAAACGTCAAACGTGATGCAGTACGTGTCTAACCCGCAAGCTGTGATTGATTTCGAACACAAATGGGCCAATGTTGTATCGGAGGCAGTGAAAAGTGTTGGCGGGCATGCGGCTTGGAATGTGTGCGTGTATACCGCAGCATCCATGAATGCGCTGCCGGGTGGTGTTGCATCTGCGCAAGTGCTGTTCGACACTCACAGCGAAGTGTGGTTTGCATCAGGAAATGACGTAACCATTGGCGAAACCGCCAAGCAGAAAATTCTGCAATTAGTGGCATAAAGGAGAACACCATGACAGATGTGCGCGCAATGTTGGTAGGAAAAGTGAACGATGTATGGACGCGCCGCATTGAGACCATTTCATCGGATGCTCTTGGTGAAGGCGAAGTGCTCATCGCGGTTGAATACTCGTGCATTAACTACAAAGACGGTCTTTCCACAACTGAAAAAGGAAAAGTCGCACGCATTGATCCATTGATACCTGGAGTTGACCTTGCTGGAACCGTCGTTGAATCAAGCGATGCATCTATTCCTGTTGGTTCGAAAGTCATTGCACATGGAAATGACATTGGTGTTGCGCATAACGGTGGTTTTGCAACTATGGCTCGTGTTCCTGCGAAGTGGGTAATTCCAGTGCCTGCGGGTCTCACTACTAAGACCGCGATGATGGTGGGAACTGCGGGTTTCACCGCTGCTATGTCGGTAGACGCACTTGAGCGCGCAGGCTTGAAAACAGGAACTGGTCCAGTGATTGTTACTGGAGCAACTGGTGGAGTTGGCTCGTATGCAGTGGGTATGTTGGCCGCGCGCGGTTACGAGGTCGTTGCCAGCACAGGCAAAGCAAGTGAAGCCGAATGGCTGAAATCCATAGGCGCTAGCGACATTATCGACCGCAGTGAAACCTCGGCTGAACAGGTAAAGCCATTGGAAAAAGAACGTTGGGCTGGGGCAGTGGACTGCGTTGGCGGAAACACACTTGCTTATGTATTGCGCACGCTGAAATATGGCGCTTCGGTTGCAGCAAGCGGACTTACCGGTGGCGCGAACTTGCCAACCACAGTGTTGCCATTCATTCTTCGCGGTGTAAACCTGCTCGGTATCGACAGCGTGAGTGGATCTATGGATGATCGCAGAATGATGTGGACGCGCATTGCCACCGACTTAAAGCCAACGTGGCTCGACACTCAAGAATCAATCATTGTTGGGCTCGACACAGTGGAGCCATACCTTGATGCAATTCTGAAGGGTCAGGTAAAGAGTCGCGTACTCGTTGACCCGCGCTTGTAACTGAAATCAAACTCAGCCAGCATCTGGCGTTAAGCCAGCAGCAACAATGCCTGCAATTGCGGCAGCTTCGTCGTTGTCGCTGGTGTCGCCACTAATGCCAACGGCGCCGATGGTTGCTCCACTTGAGTCTTTGACCAGCACGCCACCTGGTACAGGAATGAGAGAGCCACCAATTGCTGAGGTCGCAGCGTTGATGAAGTAAGCCTGCGACTCTGCGCGTGCCATGAGTGCACGCGAACCCATGCCAAGAGCGAGAGCGCCATTTGCTTTTCCAAAAGCAATTTCAAATCGTTTGTTAGACGATCCATCTTGTTTTTCAAATGCGACTACATGGGCGCCTTTATCAAGCACGACAACTGAAAGTGGTTTGAAGTTGTTCTTCGCTGCTTCAGACTGCGCTCCGGCAATGATGGTTTTGGCAATGGCAAGTGTGATCATGATGATGCTTTCTGTTGTGCTTTACGTTGAATACGACGTGAATGAAGAATGGGCTCGGTGTAACCAGAGGGTTGTTCGCAGCCCATAGTGATGAGGTCTCGAGCAGACTGGAACGCGATGGTGTCAAAACTGGGAGCGAGTGGTGTGTACGCCGCATCGCCTTCATTTTGTTCATCAACAAATACAGCCATGCGCCTAAGTGAAGCTTCAACCTGATCACGCGTGATCACGCCGTGACGAATCCAGTTGGCAAGCTGTTGTGAGGAGATTCGACATGTTGCTCGGTCTTCCATAAGGCCAACATTGTTGATGTCGGGAACTTTTGAACAGCCAACGCCTTGGTCAATCCAGCGGACGACATAACCAAGAATACTTTGGGCGTTGTTGTCAATTTCACGTTCAATTTCTGCTTGAGTCCATTCGGCTGGATCGCCTAAAGGAATGGTGAGTACTTGCTGCAATGTTGCTTCGTTCCTGCCAGCAAGTTCGCGTTGACGCTGTTTCACATTTATGCGGTGATAGTGCGTGGCGTGCAATGTTGCGGCTGTGGGTGAGGGCACCCATGCGCAGTTGGCGCCCGACTGTGGGTGAGCAATTTTCTGCACCACCATGTCGCCCATGAGGTCGGGCGCTGCCCACATTCCCTTGCCAATTTGAGCCTTTCCTGGGAAGCCGCATGCCAGTCCAATATCCACATTGCGGTCCTCGTAACTCTTTATCCAGCCCTGCATTTTCATTGCTGCCTTGGGAACCATTGGGCCGGCTTCCATGCTGGTGTGGATTTCATCGCCGGTTCGGTCGAGGAAACCAGTGTTAATAAATGCCACGCGCGACTTCGCAGCACGAATGCATTCCTTCAAGTTCACCGAAGTGCGGCGTTCTTCATCCATGATGCCAATCTTCAAGGTGTTTTGCGGCAGGCCAAGAATGTGCTCAACAGCGCTAAACAAATCGCACGAGAACCGCACCTCGTCGGGCCCGTGCATTTTTGGTTTTACGATGTACACCGAACCAGCAGGGGAGTTCTTTGCAGATGTTGTTCTGTTTAAATCGTGTAGCGCACACGTTGCAGTTACCAATGCGTCAACAATTCCCTCGTGCATTTCTTTTCCTTGAGCATCAATCACGCATGAGGTGGTCATGAGATGTCCAACATTGCGAGCAAGCATGAGCGAGGTGCCTCGCAATGAGGAAGGTTTCCCATCGCTACCTGTAAACGTTTTACTGTTAGCGATTGAACGTGTGAATGTGCGACCGCCCTTAGTTACCTGCTCGGTGAGTGTGCCTTTCATCAGGCCTAGCCAATTGCGATACACGATTACCTTGTCGGGTGCATCAACTGCAGCAACAGAGTCTTCAAAGTCCATAATTGCGGTAAGCG
>JBEAOI010000094.1:0-6077 GCA_041165005.1 Actinomycetota bacterium | reverse complement strand
CAAAGCGATTTGCACAAGGTGTTGGTGCTGCGTTCACGATTACTGCCTCTGTCCTGTACCTCGCCGGTGCATATGGCGCTTCACAAATTGTCATTGCGGCACTGGTTGTTGCAGCGTTTCTGGAGAGTGTGTTTGCCGTGTGCCTCGGTTGTATTGCTTTTGGTTACCTCATGAAATTTGGAGTCATTCCACAAAGTGTGTGTGAGGAATGCAATAACTTCACTCCTCGTACGACGCAGACCTCTTAATTGAAGGAATGATCGGCGCGGCATTCCGCGTTGCAATCACTCCTTTCCACACTCCTGCTCCATAAGCGGCGTTGTCTAACATTTTCATCAAAGCGAATCGCACAATGTCCAGATGAGGACGTTTTGTCCACCATTCATAAACGGCAGGCGCTAACGCCGCAGCAATAAACAACACGCGGAGTCGCTGCGAGAAAATCGCGAGCACAAGCGCAATCGGCCACCAGACTCGACTGATTGCATGCGCAATGGACAGACCGCTTTTTGCTGTTCCATGGACTGAAATATTGATGCTTTCGCTTTTCAGTTGTGGAAACTTGCGGAGCTTTTTCGCAGTTGATGCTCCTGCCACAACCGCGACGATTAATGCAACAAACGGCAGACCAAGAGCAACGAGTAACCACGTGGATGCCTGCCACACATTGAGCCTGACCGGAGCAAGTTTTCCTGTATGCGGCTTTGCTAAATGCGCAGCCGATTGTCCGTATGACATGCGTTGTTGCGCAAACCTCTGCAACGTTGTGCGAGGCGCATGTGAACACACTGCTTGTGGTTGGTAGCGGCAACTCCAGCCTGCATCGTTCAAGCGCCAGACCAGGTCGACATCCTCTCCAGATCGAAGAGATTCATCAAAACTAGACACTGACCGCAACGCTGTGGCACGGCAAAGCCACATTGCTGATGGCACGTAACTCACTCTCGTTCCAGCTCTTACATGGGCTTCAACGTCTCCCATGTCGAGCACACTGGCGGCGACTTCGTATTCGCCGACAACGTTTGCCGTTGCACGCGACTTCACCCGAGGTGCAACAAGGGCAACCTTTTCATCTGCAAAATAGGGCAGCAGCTGAGAAATTGTTGTTGCAGAAATGGTGACATCCACATCAATACAGGCAATGAATTCAGTCTCAACCATCGCGATTCCCGCATTTCGCGCGGCAGCAGGACCACTATTTGTGTCAAGACGAATCACTCGAGTTTCACCAAGATCGGGAAGCGGATGTGGTGAACAGTCATCAATAACAACAGTGCTGTGTAGAGATGAGCACGATGCGACTAGCGACTTCAGCGTCTGTGCTTCCTGTGAGGTTTGGATGAATGCGGGAATTACCGCGGTCACGGTGTTAAGCGAAAAACGCACCTTGTCGTCATCGCTTGGAATGGGGTGAATTGCTCCAGCGTTTAGCAATCGCTCGGTCAATGGTTCGTGCCCCTGGGGCAGTGGATGAGCACGTTCAATACATTCTGCAATTGTCTGGCCCGCTTTGGAAAGAGAGAACAGCGTAAGTGGAGAACCTGCAAGCACGACATTGCCGTGTTCGGGGCGTCGCCACGAACTATCAGCAATGAAGCGAACGTCGTTAGTCATGCACGGCTCCACTGCAATTGTGCGCTGAGAATAAACGTGCGCAGGTTGGCGCTCAGTTCTGTGAGCAACTCAATTCCATGTTGCGTCGTTGCACTTCGAGCATCGCCAAGAATGCCATTTGCACTTACCGCTTGCACACCATGCGTTTGCAGATCATGTTGTATCTCACTCATCGGTTGTATGTTGCCAACATCAAGCTTGTCGATGCGAACCAAATTTGGGTTAATGGCCAACATCAGTGATGTCTCGGTGTTGCCTGCATGAGCATCTGCTCCAGGGATATGCGGCCACCAACTGGCAATATTGCGTTGCTCTGAGTTCAATACCGCGGTGGCTCGTTGCACAGCTTCAAAGTTTCCGCCGTGGCCATGAACCAAGATGACTCCTGTTGCCCAGTCGCATGAGCGAACAAGTTCCACGATCACTGTGGCAAAAGCTTCGGTGCCTATGGAAATGGTTCCAGGGAAACCTGCGTGCTCGCCACTTGCTGTTATTGAAAGTGGTGACGCAACAACAACATTGTCCATTCCAGTTGTTGCCTGCGCGCAGAGATGAGAAGCAATTTGGGTATCGGTGTCAAGTGGGAGATGTGGACCATGTTGTTCAAACGAGCCAACGGGAACTACCACGCACGCATTGCGGGAGACTTCTGGCCACGTTGGCGAACTGGGCATGCCTTATTGTGACTTGCGTTTTTTCAAAATGAAACGCACGAACTCAATAAAGGCGGTGACTCCGATAGCGCAACCAAAGGCGAAGATGAATGCCAGCGTGTGATTGTCCTCAAAGGTCTTTCCACCAATAAATCCAAGCAAAGATGCATATGTCGACCAGATGCTCGCTGCCGCGATGATCCAGCCAGTGAACCACTTGCGTTCTTGCTTGGTGATCCCGCAAGCCAAGGTCAAAATTGTTCGTCCACCCGGAATAAAACGCGCGGTAATGAGTAGCAGGCCACCACGCTCATGAATTTGATGAATCACGCTTGCGAGGCGGTGTTTACCTTTTTCCGTGCGCTCATAGCGTCGAGTGATGGAATCGCTCGCACGTCGTCCAAGAAAGTACGACAGGTGATCACCGATAAACGCACCACTAAAGGCGCATGCCATAACAAGTGCGAGTGAAAGTGATCCAGACCCAGCGCTTACGCCACCGATAATGACCAGAGTTTCGCTGGGAACGATGGGAAATACAGAGTCAAGAATCGCGATTACGAGAATAATGATGTAGAACCAATACGAGTCCGAGAAATCTTTCAGCCCGTTAAAGAAGTCAGTAATAAACGGGATCATGTTGCTGGGTGCGCGAGAAATTTACGCGGCGAGTTCCTCGTGCTTGCGCATGCGTCGAATGTTTGGCATGTGGCGAATAATGATTAAGCCAACGAGACCGAGCACTGCTGCAATTTGCCACGACTGTGGTTGGCCGAATCCAACGGTGGCAATGACGTACACAGGAACGGCAATGGTGATGACCAGTGAAGCAACTGCCGATTTTCCGGTGAGTTTTCGAATAACGAACCATGAGGTACAGAGCACAGCGCTCATGACTGGGTACAACACGAACATTGTTCCACCTCCAGTTGCAACACCCTTACCACCTCGGAAGCCACGAGTAACGGGGAACGTGTGTCCGAGCACGGCAGCGTACGCACACGCATAGGCAAGATAGGAAACATTCAGTTTGTCTCCATATGTATGAGTCAAGTAGTACGCAATGCCAACTGAAGCCGAACCCTTTAATACGTCGGCTACAAAAACCACGAGGCCGTACTTCCACCCGAGCAAACGAACCACATTTGATGTTCCAGGGTTGCCAGAACCTTCGGCAGTGACATCTACTCCTCCGCGTTTTGCAACTATGAGCGCGCTTGGAATGGTGCCCAAAAAATACGACACGATGATTGCACCGGCAACGTAAATCGGCTCAACGCCGTTCAATGAGAAGTCCATTACTTGTTTCCCCCAACTGTTACCGAAACTTTACGCGAATGATCCATGCTGGGTTTTGGAATGAGGGTCACGGTTGCGCTCTTCAGTAGCGATTCGCCGGCACCAATTACACATTCTGGGTCTGGGCCATCAAGGGGCAAGCCGGTAAAGAACTTCGCAGCCATGCAACCGCCTTGGCATGAGTCGTAGTTACCGCACGATGTGCATGCTCCTTCAGATTCAGGTTCGCGTAACGAGAGAAAGAGATCGCTATTGCGCCATACATGAGCAAAACCACCTTCGTCGTGCACTGAGCCCGCTTTGAATTGATCATGAATAACGAACGGACAGGCGTAGACATCAC
The DNA here is from genome assembly GCA_041165005.1 of Actinomycetota bacterium. Taxonomy (GTDB): domain Bacteria; phylum Actinomycetota; class Acidimicrobiia; order Acidimicrobiales; family Ilumatobacteraceae; genus UBA3006. Next base: position 2,168 of record JBEAOI010000094.1, on the reverse strand, counting down.
CAATTGGGTCAATGAGGCACACCACGCGTCCAGCACCACACAAGTTCAATCCAGGAAGTGATTCACCAAACGCATTGAGGTGGAAGAACGAATCGCCAGTGAGCACGTTTTCACCATGTGCAATGAGCCAGTCATAAATCTGGCGTTGTTGTGCTTGTGTTGGATGCAGTTCATTCCATGTGTCTGCACCGCGACCCGCAGGACGCAGGCGAGTGATGCGAAGTTGCGCGCCGTAGCTATCGGCAAGCTGCTTGAAAGCATCGAGTTGATCAACGTTGTGTCGAGTCATGACAACAGAAATCTTGAATGGCCCGAAGTTTGCATCACGCAAATAGTTCATTGCAGCAATCGATGTGTCAAACGAACCTTCACCACGCACTGCGTCATTCGTCGCGCGATCTACGCCATCCATGCTGATTTGGATGTCGAGGTAGTTCATTGAAGCAAGTCGCTGTGCATTTTCAGCAGTGATGTAGGTGCCATTGGTTGAAAACTTCACGCCGATGTTGTTGCGCTCGGCATGTTCAAGAATTTCAAAGAAATCTTTGCGAATCATTGGCTCGCCACCACCAATGTTGATGTAGAACACTTGCAAGTCGCGCAGTTGATCAAGCACATTTTTCACCTGATCGGTGTCGAGTTCGCGTGGATCGCGGCGACCGCTACTAGACAAACAATGGATGCATTGCAAATTGCATGCGTAGGTAAGTTCCCATGTCAAACAAATTGGTGCGTCGAGTCCGCCCTTGAGTTGTGTACTTAAGTTACTGACGGACACGAATGATCTCCGATGCTTCAAGCGAACTAAGCGCGCTGACAAATGAATTCCAACGCTCTGGCGCAACATGGTGCGCGACCAAGGTGTCAGCAAGAGTGTCGTGTGCTGCAACATCTTGAAGTACAGCAACTACGTCTGGGTGTTTTAAGAAAACAAGTTTTCGATTGCCGTAGTGGTAGGCAAGTGCACCAAATGGTTCTGGGCGAATTGCAACTTGAGGATGCAACTCACACGCTGAATCCAGGGTGACGGTCATGGTGAAACGACTGCGATTTAGTACACGCCACACATGCCGTCGATAGAAATTTCCTCAACGAGGAGCTCTTCAACGATGTGCGGTGTGGTGGTTGCCGAGGAAACGCTGTTTTGGCTTGCAGTCTGGGCCTGGGCGGTATCTACGGCTAAAGGTGCTGTGGTGTCCATCACCAACCACAGTACTCAGGCGACGGGCTCGGGGTAGCGTCAGCGCCAATGGCTGGGCAACAATAGAGCCAGTATCTCGCTGGCGCACCCTGCGTCTGGCGACAGTGACGAGGGGGTCAGTGTGAAGACGAAGGCAGCTGTGTTGTGGGAGTTGAATGCTCCTTGGACAATTGAAGAAATTGAACTAGATGCGCCAGGTCCAAACGAAGTGTTGGTGAAGCTTGCTGCTTCTGGCATGTGCCACAGCGATGAGCACTTGGTGACGGGTGACTTGCCATTTGAATTGCCAATCATTGGTGGCCACGAAGGCGCCGGCGTTGTGCAACAAGTTGGATCAAATGTCAGTTGGTTAGCACCTGGCGATCACGTGGTGTTCGGATTCATTCCGTCATGTGGACGTTGCGTCAGTTGTAGCACCGGTCACCAAAACTTGTGCGACCTTGGTGCCTACATGGCAACAGGAAAGCAAATCAGTGATCAGACTTCGCGTCACCACGCAGGTGGCAAAGACGTCGGCATCATGTGCTTGCTTGGAACATTTGCCGAACATACGGTTGTAAACGAAGCAAGTTGCATCAAGATTGAAAAAGACGTTCCACTTGATCGTGCATGCTTGCTCGGTTGCGGTGTGGTTACTGGTTGGGGATCAAGTGTGTATGCAGCAGAAGTAGCACCTGGTGACACTGTCGTAGTGGTTGGTGTTGGCGGAATTGGCGCAAACGCAGTTCAAGGTGCGCGCATTGCTGGTGCAAAGCGCATCGTTGCAATTGACCCAGTGGAGTTCAAGCGCGAAAAGGCAATGGAGTTTGGTGCTACACACACCGCAGCATCAATGGCCGAAGCATGGCCACTGTTGCAAGAACTCACTTGGGGAACCATGGCTAACAAAGTGATCATGACCATGGGCGTTGGCAACGGCGCAGTTATTCACGAAGCAATGGCGCTTACTGCAAAGCGTGGACGCGTT
>JBEAOI010000093.1:0-3635 GCA_041165005.1 Actinomycetota bacterium | reverse complement strand
CGCCGTTCACCCAGGTTTTTCAGACCGGTTGTTCGATGATGCGGGCAACCTGCACAAGTTCGTAAACGTATTTGTGTCTGACGACGATGTTCGTTACCTCGATGGGCTGAACACCAAAGTGCCAGCAGGCGAAACCGTGTCCATTATTCCTGCCGTTGCAGGCGGTTGCTGAGCGTTCTTACGCCACACAATCATGTTGCGGCTATGAGTCGTAATCCAGATGCAGCTCATGGCGATGAAGCCTGGCTTGTTGAACACAATTGCATAGACCAGCCACGGCGCTGAACCGCACAGCACCATGCCCCAGCCCCACCATTTGCGGGCGCCAACTAGCCACATGCCGGTGATGCCGACAAATTCGAATCCCAGCAGGATCCAGGTCCAGGTTGCTTCGTTATGCATGCCTTAATTTTGGCGGCAAAATGACTGACGAAACCGCCGATTTACTGGCATAATTGGCAGTATGGCAACGGAAACAGTGGTACTAGACAAGATTGACAAGCAAATCCTCAGTATTTTGCAAACTGACGGACGAATCTCTTGGCAGATGCTAGGAGACCGCGTGCATTTGTCGGCCAATGCTGTTGCCGAACGAGTCCGACGAATGACGAGGGCTGGCGTCATTCGCGGATTCAAAGCCGAAGTGAACCAGGCGGCTTTGGGCCGCACGCTCGAGGCCGTGATCGATGCCCGCATGCCACACACTCAAGGGTTTGATGATGCGGTCATGAAGCGCGACGACGTCTTGTGGGCCGCTCACGTAACCGGAGAGTCCGATATCACGCTTGCTGTGGCCTGTGACGGCACAGCTGGGCTGGACTCGCTGTTGCGTTGGCTGCAGCGCGAGGGTGCCACCGAAACTCGTACAGACGTGGTGTTGCGCAAGATCCGCTGAGCACGTCTTGTCGCAATTAGCAGTCTCAGCAGTAGAGTGCTAACGCTGTTTTAGGCAACAACACGGAGGTTCATTATGTCCAAAATGATCGCATTCGACGAGGAAGCACGCCGCGGCCTTGAGGCCGGCATGAACAAATTGGCAGACGCTGTTCGCGTCACCTTGGGGCCAAAAGGTCGCAACGTGGTGCTCGACAAAAAGTGGGGCGCACCAACCATTACGAACGACGGCGTATCTATCGCCAAGGAAATTGACCTCGAAGATCCATACGAGCGCATTGGCGCGGAGTTGGTGAAGGAAGTTGCCAAGAAGACCGACGATGTTGCCGGTGACGGAACCACAACAGCAACGGTTCTTGCATGGACAATGGTGCGCGAAGGATTGCGCAACGTTGCAGCGGGTGCAAACCCAATGAGCTTGAAGCGCGGAATTGAAGCAGGCGTTGCAGCAGCAGTTGCCAGCATTCGCGAATTGTCGAAAGAAGTTGATTCAAAGTCGCAAATCGCACAAGTTGCATCAATTTCCTCAGCCGATGAAGAAATCGGTCAGATGATTTCAGAAGCCATTGACAAGGTGGGCAAGGACGGCGTAATCACCGTTGAAGAAAGCCAAACCTTTGGCATGGAAATGGACCTCGTTGAGGGAATGCGTTTCGACAAGGGTTACATCTCACCGTATTTCGTCACCGATACCGACCGCATGGAAGCAATTGTGGACGACGGTTTCATCTTGTTGTACGCCGGCAAAGTAGCCAACGTTCGCGACCTGGTTCCTGTGCTTGAAAAAGTGATGCAGACCGGCAAGCAGTTGGTGATTGTTGCTGAAGACATTGAAGGCGAAGCGTTGGCAACACTGGTTGTCAACAAAATTCGTGGCACGTTCAAGAGTGTTGCAGTGAAGGCACCAGGTTTTGGCGATCGTCGTAAAGCAATGTTGCAAGACATCGCCATTCTCACCGGCGGCCAAGTAATTAGCGAAGAAGTTGGCTTGAAGCTTGAAAACACCACCCTCGACCTCTTGGGTCGCGCAAAGAAGATTGTGGTCACCAAAGACGAAACCACCATCATCGAAGGCGCAGGCACAGATGGCGACATTAAGGGTCGCATTTCGCAAATTAAAGCCGAGATCGACAACACCGATAGCGATTACGACCGCGAGAAGTTGCAAGAGCGTTTGGCGAAACTTTCCGGTGGTGTTGCTGTGTTGAAGGTTGGAGCAGCAACCGAAGTTGAATTGAAAGAAAAGAAGCACCGCATTGAAGACGCTGTAAGCACCACTAAGGCAGCCATTGAAGAAGGTGTTGTTCCTGGCGGTGGCGTTGCACTGCTTCGTTCACAAGCAGCAGTGTTTGCGCTTGCAGAAACGCTGAAAGGCGACGAAGCAACGGGTGCGCGCATGGTTGCCAAGTCACTTGAAGGCCCGTTGAAGCAAATTGCTGAAAACGCCGGCATGGAAGGTGGAGTAGTCGTAGAAAAAGTTCGCAACATGAAGGGCAACGAAGGCCTCAATGCTGCAACCGGCGAATACGAAGACCTCGTGAAACTCGGTGTTATTGACGCAGCAAAGGTAACTCGCTCTGCATTGCAGAACGCAGGCTCGATTGCTGCATTGTTCCTCACCACCGAAGCTGTCATTGCCGACAAGCCAGCAGATGCTGCGCCAGCAATGCCAGGCGGAGGCATGGAGGACTACTAAATCAAGTAGACCTTCACGAGCACATCGCCAATCATGATTGCGCTCGTCACCACAGAATCAGCGCGAGGGCACGATAAAGATCTTGGGATCTTGAGTCGTGCCCTTGACGCATCTGGGGTGAAGTGGAACATTGTGAACTGGGACGACCCACAGGTGCACTGGAGTGACTATTCCATTGCAGTGTTGCGCAGTCCGTGGGACTACCACGAACGTATTGCTGAGTTCAGCGCGTGGTTGAAAGTGGTGGCAAAGCAAACACGTTTGCTGAACACGTTGCCAATTGTTGAATGGAACCTAGACAAGCGTTACTTGCGCGAATTGATGAGCGCCGACATCGCGGTAATGGAAACGGTTTTTATTGAGTCAGAATCCGATCTATCAGATGGCGTGTTTTCCCGTGACGTCATTGTGAAGCCAGCAATTAGCGCAGGCTCAAATAACACTGCTCGATACAAAAACGATGTTGCAGGTGCATCCGAACATGCACGCAGGTTGCTGAACAGTGGCATAGCAGTGCTTGCTCAGCCATATCAAAGCGCAATCGACGAATACGGCGAAACAGGACTGGTGTATTTGGCTGGCCAGTTCAGTCACGCGTTCCGCAAGGCGCCAATCTTCGCCGACAAAGATCAGAACCATAACGGTTTATATGTTGTTGAAGAAATCACGTTGCGTATTCCGAGTGCAGCAGAGCGCGCATTTGGCGACAAGGTTGTTGCATTTGTGAAGAATAAGTTTGGCGTATCACCGCTGTATGCCCGCGTAGACATGGTGGTGAACGCTGAAGGAGTCCCCGAACTGATGGAACTCGAACTCACTGAACCATCGTTGTTCTTGCACCTTGATGATGAGTCTCCAGCACGTGCGGCATTGGCGTTCGCCAACGCAGCAGCTACAAACGAAAGGTAGTCTTGCCACATGAGTGAACCAATGTCCCCCTCGGTTGGAATGGCCGTGTTGCACCTTTTTGGTCATCCGGCAGCAGAGTTTGACGGCCAAGCCGTTGTTTCGGCGGTAAAAACCGCACAAGGTCGTGGCGTGCAAG
>JBEAOI010000092.1:0-2548 GCA_041165005.1 Actinomycetota bacterium | reverse complement strand
TGGTGTCAACGAAATGCTTGGGGTTTGGTCCTGCCATGATCCACGTTTCAGGAACGCTGTGCGGTGCAAGTCCGCGCTCACTGAGTAGTTCGGGGAATGCGAATTCATTTCGCGCATCTGGATACACGGCACATAACGCGGCTTCACCTGTTGCCAAGTGGTCGGGGTGTGACGCGTAAATACGGTCGTAGCGACGTTCTGACGACTGTGTGAGCACGCGGTCAGGTTTAACTGTGCGAATGACCGCGCTGATTTCACGGCGCAGGTTCAAGTCGGGAACGACGGCACCGTCGGGGAACCCCAACCAATGCAGCTCAGTAACGCCAAGAATATTTGCAGCCGCAGTTTGTTCTTGTCGGCGAATGCGTGCCATTTCATCTCGTGTAATGGTGTTGTCAGAACCACCAGCCTGACCATCAGTTACAAGGCAGTAAACCACTTCGTGGCCTTCGGACACCCACGTGGCCACAGTGCCACCGGCACCGAAGTCAACGTCGTCTGGGTGCGCAGAAATCACAAGAATTTTCATAATTCACACTGTAGAAGGAGGGAAGAGTTTTGAAGTAATTTACCTCTCCGTAATCTCACATTTTCTCTCAATCCACATCGTGTGATTCATATGAGAGCATGAGTTACGTTGTTGCATTCATGGTCTGGCCAACAATTTCAGTTATTTTTTCAACAGCCCGTTCGGTGCGCGCAAATCGTTTGATTACGCAGCAGTTGCAGGTTTTTTCGCAAACTCTCTCCAAATAGACGGATGCAGACTGGATGACAGGTTGTCATCTAGTTTTCCATCGTTAATCACTGCGAAAACGATTGACATTGCAGCAAATCCAGTTGAAACACCCGCTAAGACAGTCGCAAAACCAAATAGTCCGCTCAATCCAATTCCTGCTATTGCTCCAGTGATGAATGCAAGGTTGTACAACATGTCGTACGCAGCAAAGACATGACCGATATTTGACTTTGAAACGTTTGCTTGAATTGTTGCATCTGAGCGCACTCGAAGATTTTGAAACAAAAATGATGCGACAGCGATTGCAAGCAATCCAAGTCGAGGGGTAGATGCAATGCATGAGATTAGCGTTACTGCTGATGACGCTGAGAAAGCAATGACAGTAATTGATCGCCGTGGAAAGTGTTCGGAAACCCATTCGGCGGTGAGTGATCCGCAGAATGCGCCAGCAGCCGAGAAGCCCAATACTGCGACATATCCAGTGGTGTTTAATCCATAGGCGGAATCAACCAGTAGCGCAATGCTGGCGATACAGATTCCCAAGATCAATCGATGGCTCGCAGTTGCAAACATTGCGAACTTCGTCTTTGGCTGCATTAGCTGACGGAACATCGGAATCAAGTGTCCACGTGACCTTCGTTTTTCACCCATTCCCAAATCAATCGAAATACGTCCGAACAAGACTGCTGCAAGAGATTGTCCCAATACTGCAATTAGCAGTGCAATCACAGAGTTACCAGCGAGCACCATGCCAATTCCGGCACCAGTAGAACCTGCAAAAACTCCAACAATTAGCGAGGTTGAATCTGCAGCTACTAGTTCGTGTTTGCGAACAAGTCGGGGGAATGATGTTGCTCTAGCGGTGTACAGAATTCTGGTAACCCCAAGCAACACTCCAAACACAATGTATCCAATGACGCGAAACTGGCTACTTGTGGCAAGCAATGCGATTGCGGTAACTAGCGCCCGAATTAGGTGGCCTCGCTTCAGTAATGATTTTCGATTGAAACGGTCAGCAAGATGGCCCGCGATTGGACTCACAACAATGAGAGGAATTGCACTAATTAAAAGTGTCCAGGCCATAGCCGACAGTGATGGCCCTTTATTGAATGAAAAAACAAGCAATTCAGCAAGTGTGAATGATGTGAGTGCATCCGATGTCTGCGAGACAAATTGACCTGAAATTGCACAGCGAAAGCTTGGGTATGAAAACAGATCTCGTCGTCGCACGTGAACCGCAGAAGAGGTTCGCCGAAAACGAATCACAACAAAAGTGTGACATCCTTATCTTGATACAAGTTCATGCCTGGGTTAACAGCAATTGAACTGTTGATAACATCATGGATAAATGAATGCTGAACTACAAGTGTTGAATGAGTTCTTGGATCAGTACAGGACAGTACTTATTGCAAAAGCAACAGGAATTACCGACGAACAAGCCAGAAGACATGCAGTTGAGCCATCGAATCTTTCCATCCTCGGTCTATTGCGTCATATGGCCGAAGTTGAACGCCACTGGTTTAGGCGCATTCTGTTGAATGAATCGGAAATTCCTGACTTTTTTGCCGCAGATGGCGTGTCGATTGGCACTGCTGATGGAGATTTTGAATTTCCAGGTGATGCAACAGTGAGAGAAGGTCTCAATGTGCTGCAACAGTCAATTGATGAATCTCGTGCTGCAATAGTTGGTTTATCGCCTGACGACGTGTCATTGGCAATCAGACCCAAGACCGGTGCGCCAGTATCACTACGGTGGATCATGATCCACATGATTGAAGAGTATGCACGCCATTGCGGACATGCCGATTT
>JBEAOI010000091.1:0-4627 GCA_041165005.1 Actinomycetota bacterium | reverse complement strand
GTGAATTCAATTCCGTGTTTTTCCCTATACACACCTAGCAAGTCGATAAGGGTTTGCGCCATTACGTGTGGCACACCAATTGCATCGTTCTTTCTGCCCTCCTTTACAGGAAGATGCTTTGCATTCACTTCGCCGTAAATCAATCCCGCGGCGATACTCACAACTACTTTCTTTACACCATGATTGCGCGCTGCTTCTAATACCGAAAGCAACATTGGAACTGCACGCATCACAGAAGAATTTTCTGAAGCATGCGGCGCAAGAAGTGCAAAGTGATACAGCACATCTGGTCTACGCAACCCAACGAGTTCTGCAAATTCAAGACTTGTGACATCGAGATGATGAAACCGGAGTTGACCGCCCATTGCACGCGCATCGCCAAGATTGGCGAGCGAACCGGTGGAAAGGTCATCAACTACTTCAACGGCATGGCCATCGGCGAGCAATCGTTCGACGAGATGAGACCCAACAAAACCTGCTCCACCACACACCATCACCGATGAGGTGGATGCTGACATGACTAGGAATTCTCACCTTCGGGGAAACGACCACCTGTTGAATCTTGGCCCGACTGCACCACCCCAGTTGGGCCAACAATGCAGTCAACAATGCGGGCATCATTGCCAACTCTGCCCATCACAATGGATCGTTCGACAACTGCACCGCTGCCGATTTCCGCACCGTCAAGTAACACCGAATTACTGACGTGCGCATGCTCGCCAATGCTTGCATGTGCCGAAACAACGGCATCACGGACATCCGCAGTACTAGCAATTGATGCATCAGCGTGCACCGCAGCATCTGCCGAATTACGCAACTGTGCAGCAATGTCGCAGTTTGCTTGCACATAGGTGTCTGGACGACCCGCATCAATCCAGTAATCATCAGTTGCCATTGCGAAAAGTCCGCCCTCTGCCACTAATTGCGGAAAGGTGACACGCTCAATGGATAACTTTTCAGTTCCAGGCATGAGCGCAAGCGTTGACTCTTCCATGACATATGTTCCCGCGCTGGCAAAGCGACTGGTGGTTTCTCCAAGCTGAGGCTTTTCAACAAACCGCAACACTCGCCCATGTGCATCAGTTTCAACAATGCCGAATTGCGATGGATCATCTACTGGAGTCAACGAGATCGTTGCTCTTGCGCCACTGCGTTTATGAAATGCAACCAGATCTGCGACGTTGAGATCAGTCATGACGTCACCATTGGCAACAACGAACGTCCCAGTTATTCCCGCAGTTCTCGCAGCAAACCCGATTGCACCAGCAGTGTCGAGCGGAGTTGACTCAACCGCATACGACATTCGAACCGTGCCACACATATTGTTTGGAAACTCTGCAAAAAATGGTTCAGGTTTGAAACCAAGCGCTAAGACCACATCGGTCACCCCGCCCTCAGCCAATCGATTGACAAGCCTGCGAATCATTGGCACGTGAGCAACGGGCAACAATGGCTTTGGAATGGCGTACGTCAATGGCCGAAGCCGAGTACCAAAACCTCCAACGAGCACGACAGCGTGCATCGCGGATGAACTATCCCTGATAGTCCGCGAGGGAATCTGCGACAGCAGGTCGCGGCACTTCAACTCCATCTGGAGCGAATGCCAACACCACCGTCATTTGGTCATCAATCTTCACTCCACCAAAACTGGCGATTGACAACTTTGATTCTGCAGAACCGTTTTCCCAAACATAGACACTGATTTTCGCGTCTTTGTCTGCACACTGTGTATCGGTTTCTGAAATCTTCGTTCCATCTTTAAGGGTGATTGAGTCATCAGTGACTGTCATGCCATACAGACCAAAAATTGTTTCAAGTTTTGCTTTGCGTTGACCGGCAAGCGCTTGTGGCAACCAACCAACCACTCCATCGCCAATGATGGCCGCTGGAGCTTCTGTCGTTACCGCTGCAAATTTGTCGGTTGGACTAAGCGTTGCCGAGTCTGGCTGCTCCAAGTCGGTTGCGAGCGCATCACAATTAAAAAAAGCAAAGGCGGTTGCGAACTTCTGTTCTGCGGTTACTGACGCGTCAACTACGGTTCCACTCTGTCGCGCATAGGCAATGAGGATTGCTCCAAGAATGAGTACGGAGAGAACTACGGTCGGGAAAACTGACCCACCCTGAAAGCGGACCTTTTTGCCTTTGCCCTTTTCTGCAAGACGGGCGATTTTTTTTGCTGATGATGTGCGTGCCACGAGGACTAGAGGCTATCGGTTAGCGAGGAATATTGCCTCGTACTGCGCAGCCACTGAGGCTGGAGATGCATGGGTTTCTACCCATGCTCGACCGCGCGAGCCCATTTCTCGTAATTGCTCTCGCTCGCTGACCAGTTGGAGCAGGGCCTCGATGAACGCCGTGCTGTTATCTGGCTCGACCGCTACACCTGCTCCGGACTGCTGCAACATATTGGGTATCTCTGTGCCTGGATCAATGGCCGCAAGCATTGGCCGCCCTGCAGCGAGTATCGAATATGACTTTGAGGGAACACTGACTGATGCAAGTCCGGCACGCAAAGGCACAAGATGAATGTCTCCTGTTGCCAACACTTCGCTCAATCGCTCAATCGGTTGATAGTCACCAAAGTACACGTTGGTCAGTTGCGCACAATCTTCTTCCAACTTCTTCCGTGCTGCACCATCGCCGTTGATGACAAAAGCAACATCTGGAAACTTCGCCGCTGCATCAACAACCAAATTCAGTGATTGCGAGAAGCCAACATTGCCCGCATACATCACGACCAATTGATCACCGATACCAAGCTCGCTTCGATACGCGGTCATTCTGCTTTGTGGACTGATCGCATGTGTATCAACAAAGTTTGGAATGACGTGCAGACGCTGATGGAACCTCTTGTCGATCTTGTTTGCGATATTGGCACGCAAGTCTTGCGAAAGTAGCACTACCGCATCCGAACGTTGATAACTCATTCGCTCTAGCCATTTTGCTGCTGCGATGATCTTTCTATTTGAAATTGCGCCCGTTTGAATCGCAGCATCAGGGAACACGTCCTGAATATTGAATACCAAGGGTGCACGACGAATGATTTTGGTAAACCAACCCGTTAGCCCAAGCGTGAGTGGAGGCGACATAGCCAACACTCCATCCACTTTGAACGGAAGACCGTCTGCGTGGACGCTACGAATTCCTACTGCATAGCTAAACGCAATGAAACCCAGTGCACGGCGCAGCAAGTTTGACTTCGATTTTCCTGGAAATGGATGGACACGAATAATTGAACCCCACTCAGTTTTTTCTGTGCGCCATAACCTGCCGCCCCACCCTGGCTCAATTGCATGATTGCGATACCACGGCAGCGAGGTGACTACATGTAGCTCATGCCCACGGGCTGCAAGTTCGCTCACTATGCGTGTCATCACAACGCCAGTTGGGGCTAAGTCAGGCGCAAAGTGCGGACACAACACCACAAGTCTGAGTTTCTTATTTCTCATCGCCGAACCGCCGCGAGAGTCTTTTCATAAGCGATTACCAAGTCCTGTGCTGACTTTGCCGAAGTGAATTCTTCAGCGCGTCGCAAACCATTGTGAACGAGAGTTGATCGTTGTGTGCGAATGAGATCAAGGGATCCCGCCCATGCATCAGAGGTAAGCGGGAGAACGAGACCGCCATCACCCACCACTTCAGGCAACGAAGCACAGTCGCTGGAAATAACGGGCGTGCCAAGCGCCATCGCCTCAAGCACCGGCGCACCAAAACCCTCGTACTTACTTGGGAATACCAAAGCCTCGGCCAGCGCAATAAGACCGTCTCGGTCTGCTGCTTGCACCCGTCCCGATCGAACCACTTTGTTCGCGACACCTAATTCGCTAATGAGCGATTGAATCCGCGGCTCAGCCAGTCCATTGCCCCCCACCATCACCAACTTCACATCTTCATTTCGCCACTCATTCGCAAGCAATCGCAAGAGGAATTCATGGTTCTTATGCGGATGCGTTATCGCAGGAATAAGCAGCACGCGAGAATTTCCAAGATTGAACCTCGACCGTAACTCGTACTCAGGCGTTTTTCCTGCGCCAATTGCAGGCTCAAGACCATGACGAACTACCGCGGTGCGAGCACGATCAACACGAAAATGCTGCTCAATACTCTCCCGAACGTAATTGCTTGGGGTTGCAATCACAGTTGCACGGCGAACAGCCGAAGGAACCCTGCTCTTCAGATAACGCAATTTCACTGCACTGAAATACTCGGGATACGAAAGATACTGAACATCATGAATGGTCAGCAGCGTTGTTGCGTTTCCACGGCTTGGAATTGTTCCACCACCATGATGAACAATGTCTGCAGACTTTGTTTGAGAAGCAAGCCAAGTATTCTCCAGCAACACACGCAGCTCTCGGCTCGTGCAATGCGAAGGTGCCTCAACAACATTCATCATTGAAGCAAGTTCGCTGTGCACACGTGAGAAACCTTTTGGCGCATACACCGTGATGTTGAAGGAGGCATCAACTTCAATCAAGCCCTGCAATTGACGAACGAAGTACTCCTCGCTACCGCCAACAGCGCCAGGCACACACCACAGCATGTTCACTGCAATGTTGTTCCGCTTCAAGCTCATTGCGCAATTACTTCGTCGTAGGCGGCGGCAGTTAATTGCGCGGTCGTACTC
>JBEAOI010000090.1:0-3459 GCA_041165005.1 Actinomycetota bacterium | reverse complement strand
TCGCCCTGCCAGTATTCGTCTTCTTGAACATGCTTTGTCGACAACAACACCACGACATAGCCAGCAATGAGGAACATTGCTTTCATCACAATGCTGAAATCATCAATGACGTATCGACCATCAAACAATGAGCGAGCCGGAGATTCGCTCAAACCAAGAGTGAGCACCGGCAACATCGCACCAAGCAACGTGAATCCCGCAAGCGACGAAAGAATCCACTTACGTGATTCGTCCAGGAACAAATCTGCGAGTAACACCACACACAGACCTGCGGCCAAAATGATTTCTGGCGCAAGCGCGTGGTAGTCAATCTGCGGGCTTGCCCACTCAGTTGCAGCGGCGAATACGGAATGAATCACGTGATCAGCCCTTAAACCCTGTCAGCACAACTTGAACCGCTGGGTCGAGCACCTTGAACAAGAGGTTTGGTACAACGCCAAACACCACAATGGCAATCAATAGCGGAGTCCATGCAAACCACTCAAACTTGTTCACATCGTGGAACGCATGATCGTCGTGACCGTGTCCATCACCTGCAAATTCCGCCTTTGGCTCTCCGAATGCAACACGTTGGTACAACCACAACAAGTACGCAGCAGCCAATACGGTGCCGAGTGCGGCAATAACCATGTACACGCGGAAAACGGATTCATTTAGGCCGGCAGCAGGACTGTAGGCCGACAAGATCGCTGGGAATTCTCCCCAGAAACCAGCAAGCCCTGGCAAACCAAGCGAAGCCATACTTGTGAGACCAAGAATCCAGCCCATTCGCGGCATTTGCTTTAACAAGCCACCCAGGCGGGCAATTTCCAGCGTGTGATAGCGCTCTTTCACGCTTCCCGCTACGAAGAACAACATGCCCGTGATCAATCCGTGTGCAACCATTCCAAACATTGCTGCCGATACACCGAAGGGCGTAAGGGTTGAAATGCCGAGCATCACAAAACCCATGTGAGCAACCGATGAGAAAGCTATCAATCGCTTCATGTCGGTCTGTGCAAGGCAGCCCAGCGAACCATAAATGATTCCAATTACTGCAAGTCCACCAATGTAAGGCGCCCAAGCCTTGGCTGCCTCAGGCAGTATGGGAATTGCAATACGAACAAATCCGTATGTTCCGAGCTTCAGCAAGATTGCAGCCAAGATGACCGAGCCTTGTGTAGGTGCTTGAGTGTGCGCATCAGGCAACCATGTGTGGAACGGAAACATCGGAACTTTGACTGCAAAGCCAATGAACATTCCAGCAAAGATCCACACTTGAATGTTCTTTGCTAATGCTCCACCGTTTTCTACCAGGAACGGAATTGCAAAGCTTTCCGCACCGGTCTTGAAGAACAACGCAAGGAAAGCAACCAGCATGAGTGCCGACCCGAACATGGTGTACAAGAAAAACTTCAGTGATGCATATTGACGATTTTCGCCGCCCCATACGCCAATCATGAAGTACATCGGCAACAACACCAGTTCAAAGAACACGAAGAACAAGATGAGGTCTTGCGCAATGAATGTTCCTGCCATACCAGTTTGCAACACCAACATCAGCGAAAAGAATGCCTTTGGATTGCCTGGTGAAGGAATGTGATCAAGACTGTAAATGACTACAAGCAATGTGATGACCATCGACAAGAAGTACAGCGGCAGGCTGATGCCGTCAAGGCCGATGTAGTAACTGCTCTTGATGAGAGGAATCCACGTCTTTTCATCAACGAATTGCATTGTTCCTGCATTGCCGAAGTCAAAGCGGAACAGTGTCAACACGCCAACCGCAACTGTTGCGATCGATGTGTACAGCGCAACTCTCTTGATCAGCTGTTCATTTGCCTTTGGTACAACCAACAGCAACAGCACACCGAGTAGTGGCAAAAAAGTGCCAACACTCAGTATCCAGTTGTGGTCACGGAGCATTTCCATGTTGTTGTCTCCCTTGATTCTTTCTTGTTACGAATTGATAATGACGAGTACGAGAGCGGCAACTGCGGCAGCGCTAAAGAGCAACGCGCCATATTGGCTCACTTTTCCTGATTGGACTGGCGCAAGTACGCCACCGGCGCCCTTGGTCGCTTTGCCCGAATTGTTGACCGTTCCATCCACCACACGTTGGTCGATATTGCGATACACCCAACCTGAGAACACACGACTCACTCCAGCAACTGCATGCAATATGCCGTCCAGCACGTTCTGGTTAAACCAATACGCAGCAGCAGCAATTGGGCCTGCAATGGCTTTAACAATCACTTTTTCATACAGCGCATCGAGGTAGTACTTGTTGATCAACAGTTTGTAACCGGCACGTAGTGCTCCATTGCGCTCAGTAAGTCCAACTAGGCGCTTGTCTTTGCGCGTGTACAGCAAAGTGGAAACAATCCAACTCAATGCAATACCCAAGAACACGATGCCAAGTGAAAGCATCGCCTTCGACCACTTGAATTTCGCGTGATCTAATTGCGGCGCGTAACACACACCTTTTTCCGGAGCTTCACTACCACATGGAGAATCGTGGTGACCTTCCTCTGCAGCAGAAGGAATACTCAACACGTTGCTATGTCCAGGACCACCTGGTGCGGTTTCCATGACCACTTCAGCACGAGGTTCAACCCAAGTTTTGATGCGTTCCCACTTTTCGCCGAATGGTGTTGCATTCAACAAACCCGAACTGAGCGCTAAAACAGCAAGGAGTACCAACGGCAACGTAATGCGCCAGCCACTTTCGTGTGGGCCGTGGTCGGCATGATCCGATGCATGAGCGTCATGTGAATCGTGACTGTTATGCGAATCGTGAGCGTCATGCGCTGTTGCATGCTCGTCGTGATGCTCGCCTGCTGATGCGCCACGTGCTTCACCAAAGAAGGTGAGATACGTTGCACGCGTCATGTACGCAGCGGTCATGAATGCGCCGATAAGACCAATGATCATGAACATCTGATAGCCGTTATTGCCAACGTTGTCGATGATTTCATCTTTTGAAAAGAATCCGGAGAATGGGAACACACCACAAAGAGCGAGCGTTGAAATAACCCAAGTAGTGAACGTAATTGGCATTACCTTGCGCAATCCGCCCATGTCTTTCTTCATGTCAAATGAGTGATGCGACGCACTGTGGCTAATTGAGCCCGCACCGAGGAACAAGCAAGCCTTAAAGAACGCGTGGGTGAAAATGTGGAACACCGCTGGCAACCATGCACCAGCGCCGAGACCCAACATCATGTAGCCCAACTGACTCACAGTTGAATATGCGAGCACTTTTTTGATGTCGTTTTGCACGAACGCAAGCGCTGCTGCAATCACAATGGTGATTGCCCCAATGATCATGATGAAGTTGCCGCCCGGACCCATGATGTCGAATCCAGTGAAAAACACTGGGTACAAACGCGAAACAAGGAACACTCCTGCCACAACCATGGTTGATGAGTGCAAGAGCGAACTAACCGGAGTTGGACCGGCCATCGCGTCTGGCAACCA
>JBEAOI010000089.1:0-9787 GCA_041165005.1 Actinomycetota bacterium | reverse complement strand
ATCCGATACCGCGCGAATTGCTTTACCAGTGCGCGAGCGCTGCAAGAAAGCAGCAACACCAAGTAACACGATCAAGGAAATGATTGCAGTCGTGAGGTCTCGCATGGTGATGCTGACTGGTCCAAAGCTCTTTGCAACTTGCAAACTGAAATCGTCCAGAGGCCTTGTGCGTCCGCCGAATTGGTAGAGATACATATTGCGAAGCATGATCGAGAGCCCAACTGAGACCACGAGTTGAGAAATCAACCCGATACCGCGCTTGCGCAACTTCGCGAAGATGATGCCGTTCATCGCAAGACCAAGTACGCCTCCCAGCGCAATGACTAGTGGAGCCGCGATGAGCAATGGAATACCAAGCAAAACGTTAAACCAGAATGCGATGAGCCCACCAAAGGTAACCATTTCTCCGTGCGCAAAATTGGTGAGGCCAGTGGTGCCAAAGATCAGCGAAAGACCAACAGAGCAAATGGCAATAATGAGACCAAGACGAATGCCGTCAACTAAACGTTGCGCTATTCGGTCGAACAGACTTGCTCCAGACTCCCCAGCCGAACCCGCAAAAAATGTCACTCGTTTTGTATTTGTCGTGAATGAGTCTTTGGCAATACTGACTTCAGTTTTTGTGCCATCTACAAGAGTGACACCTGTCGGTAACGAAGCAACGTCAAGACGAATGACGTAGTCATCCTTTGCGGGCACAGGAATGGTTGCGAGACCGGCGTTATCAGTGACACCTTCGCCAACTGCAAGACCAGTTGGATTAGTGACTGAAATTTTTACACCGGCAACAGGTCTCTTTTCTGAAACTCCGTTGTTGTTTGCCTGATCCTGCACTGAAACAATGATGGAATTCTCGGAATCGGCCGCATTGGCCACTCCGGGTGCAGCAAACATGATGAAGGCACCAAACACAACCGCGAAAGCCCGAGCAACAGCGAAGATGCGGGATCTCGAATTGTTTTGTTCAGTCACTGCATCCCCCAACATTGCGTGCCTCTAGTCAAGCACAAGCAGGGTACTGGCAGGAAGAAACACCGCGAACACACACAGCCAAACAACAACCGACAATGCAATGTGGATAGCAACCAATGGGGCTGGAACGCCTGCGAAGTACTGAACGTAGCCAATGAATCCCTGGGCACCGATCGCTGCAAGCAGGCGCAATATGGCGGGACCTTCGCTTTCCCACCGAGAGGCACTCTTTCGTGCCCTCACCGCTAGCACTACCGCCAACACAATCAATACCCATACGGAAACGGAGTGCAACTGAGTGGCAAACCTGACTTCAATCCCCAGTCGCGTGACCTGTTCAGCTCCGGAATGAGGTCCAGCCCCTGTTACAACCGTGCCAAGGAACATCACCAGGCATGCGCTGGCAAACAGCATGTACCGAAGTCGTTTATCTGCACAATCTCGACCAAGGTGTGGGTTGATCAAGAGATCAACTCTCTTAATGAGCAGGAAGGCAGAAGAAACCAGGAATATCGATACAAGAAAATGGGCCATGTTTGACCATGGATTAAGGCCAGTTAAAACAACATAAGCCCCAAGAATCACTTGCACCAATACTCCAAACACCAAGATTCCTGCATTGGCAGTGATCCGTCTGACACGCGGATTGAGAAACAGCGATGCAGAAACGGCCAGGATCACTGAAGCAGCAACAAAACCGGTAAACAGTCGATTGATTTGCTCAATCGCCGCATGCCCAGATGAAACATCGACAAACTTCGTTTCATTGCAGTTGGGCCAGTCCGAACAGCCAAGGCCAGATCCTGTTAATCGGACCAACGAGCCCGTAACGATAATGGCGTACAGGGAACCGAAGGCGATCCATACGACCTTCCTGAACCTCACAGCTGAAATCTCGGGACGACGCATCGCCGCGACGCTACCCCGTTCTCCCTAATTACAGGGTTCATCAGCTCGCATTTGCCCTATTAAGCACGTTTTGTGGTCAACAAACCACTATTGAGTGCTTTTGACCACTTTGTGTGGTCAAGAAAACATTTTCTGTGATTTTTTCCTCAAGTTCCTCTGAATCTGGCCGATCCCTTATGCGGGTCTCACACCAGCAAGTCAAGGGAGCAAAACATGAACGCAGGAATCATTCGCAAGGCAATCATTGCAGCAGCGGTATCGCTCAGTGTTGCAACAGTATCTACGTCGATTACAGCCACACCTGTTGCTGCACAATCTGCATCAGCAAAATCGGCGTCGCTTCCAAGTTTTGGCGAATCCGGTCCTGAAGTAACCCGCCTGCAACAAGCAATTGTTGCGCGAGGCTTCACGATCAAGGGTGGAATTGATGGTTCATTCGGTTCAGCGACACAGGTCGCCTTGAAGTCATTGCAAAAAGTTGCTGGCTTTGCACCGACCGGAAAGCTTGATGCTAAGACTGCAAAGTTTTTGGGTCTTGTTGATGTTGCACCATTGTCGAAGTCGAACTTTCCAACAGTTGGATCATCTGGAGATGCCGTTTGGTCACTTCAGCAAGCTCTCATCAATAGTGGTGTTCAGGTTAAGGGTGGAGCTGACGGCAAATTTGGCTTGGCAACATCAATCGCTCTTGGAAAATTCCAAGCTATGAAGGGTCTCTCGGTAACCAAGTCTGTTGATGAATCAACTGCGATTGCACTCGGATTACTCGCAGCACCTGCTCCTGCTGCGAAATCGACTGGTAAAAAAACAGTTGTTGCAGCGTCAGCTCCAGTTGCTGCTCCAGCTGCACCGGTTGCACCAACAACAGGCTCACCGATCACTATTGACACACTTCCAGTGCGTGGTCAAAAGAGTGAAAACGTTCGCACCTTGCAAAACGCCCTCATTAGCGCTGGCATTGAAGTAAAAGGTGGAGCTGACGGAGTCTTTGGAGTTGCAACTTCAGTTTCAATCGGCAAGTTTCAGTCAGCACAGGGCTTGAATGTCACAACAGCTCTTGACGCCCCAACTGCTGCTGCACTTGGACTCATTCCATCACTTGCAGAACTTGGTTTGCCAACGTTGCAGGCGTTTCCTGTTCAAGGTCGTTGCGGATTCAGCGATTCGTGGCAAGCTCCTCGCCCTGGTGGTCGCCAGCATGAAGGTGTTGACATCATTGGTGCACGCGGATTGGCAATCTACGCAGTAGCTGACGGCGTGATCACTCGAATGCTGACCGGTGGAGCATTGAGTGGAAACTCAATCCGACTCACCATCGCAGACGGAACATACTTTTTCTACGCACACTTGGACGGATTCGCTGCTGGTCTTTCAGTAGGCCAGACGGTGCGTGCAGGTCAGATCATTGGTTACCTCGGTTCAACCGGCGCAACATCAAACCACTTGCATTTCGAAGTTCATCCAAAGGGTGGAGCTGCTGTGAACCCATACCCACTTGTTAAGGCAGTTGACGCTTGCAACGTTACGGAATTGCTCCCGCAGCCGTAATTGTTCAGCCGAACAAAGGTTGAGGGAATCTCTGGTGATGTGAGAATCATCAAAGATTCCCTCAACAACATTTATCGTGTGCGGTCCTCGTCCGAAAGGTGCTCAACATCACTGAGACGTTCGAGACTAAATGCATAGCCATCGCCCAACCTGATTGCTCTAATCGTTGTCAGTGAAGCGTGGTTGATAATAAACCTCTCCCACTCCCATGGTGTCGCAGATATTCCAAGCAGATGACAGATCAATACGCTGTTCGTGCCAGCGTGAGCAAACAAGGCAAACCTCTCTCCAGGTTTCTCAATATGCCAGACAGGTAACTCGGTGTTCAGTCGATGCACTCCATTGCGCTCGAGAAATTCAGTAGCGCCTGTATGGATGCGCTGAACGAAGTCTTTTACCGATTCCCCACCTTGTAGTCCGTTCCAACGTTCATGAGAGGCATTCTTCACTTCCTCTCGATATGCCTTGATGGTTTCTTCAGCCGGAGCACCATGCCATGCTGGCTCACGGATCTCTTCGAGAAATGGCTCAATCTCTAACTTGCGATTCTGGCGCACGAGAGTTGGTTGAGCAGTTAAATGAGTACGTTGCAAAGGCGAAGCGAATACATGGTCGAACTTCTCATCTGAAAGTCGCTGACCCAGCAACTCAGCTTGACGTCTGCCTCTTTCTGTCAAAGGCGGATTAACAACACTCTTACCGTCTTTCACCCACTCTGGCTCTGCGTGACGGATAAGAACAATTTCCATGACCGTCAATCTAGTTGACGGCGATACCACACTCGCTAAATGCTGCTGTCAATGTTGCTTCGTACACATCATCACTTAGCGTTGGATTGCTTTCAGCGACGCTGATCATTCGCGTTCCAAGACACAATGCCTGATCAGGCGTAATTGCCAAGCCCCGTTGCTCTGCAATGAAGTAGGCATATGACTTGATCGCGGTTTCTTCATTATCAAATCCGTGATTGATATCTGGCTGAGGGTCAACAACAAGAGACGTTGAACTGACCGATTGATCGTCTCCAGGTGCAGCGTTGATTCCTTGAGAAATCTCAACTTTGCACTGCTCTGCAATAAAGGATCTGAGTGCCTCAAGGGATTCCACATTGTCATTGCGAACTAAATTCTCAATTGCGTTTTGGACATTGGCATCAACTTCTGCAACCGTGCCATCCCAATACACGTTTTGCAGTGCCACAGAAAGTTCTTCGTACGCACGCATGGTTTGCTCTATTTCAGGCTTTATTGCCGATGGAGCGATGTCATTGATGATGGAAAGTGTGCCGGTGAGCACCGCCACAGTGCTTTGCAGTTGCCTCCGCGAGATTGTGGAAAGGCTTTCAACCGCAACACCAGTCGCTACGAGCGAAGACTCCAGTTCAGCAGCATGGGAGCAGACGGCTCGAGCTTCTTGCGTCTCACTACAGGCCAAAAGCGCAACGGAAAGTAATGACACAGCAAACAGTCGACCCTTAATCATTGCTTGCACCGCTAGTTGACTTGATCCACGTTTCATACAGTGACGCATACTTTCCTCCTGCAGAAAGTAATGCGAGATGTGATCCGTCTTCAACGATTCGACCTTTTTCAAGCATGATCACGCGATCTGCCCGCGAAGCCGTAGACAACCTGTGAGCAATGGAAATGGTGGTTCGGCCAGCCGCTAAACGCTCAAGTGCGCGCGAAATTCGCACTTCAGTAAGCGAATCAACCGAAGATGTCGCCTCGTCTAGCACGAGTACATCTGGCTTAACGATGGAAGCCCTGACGAGGGCCACTAATTGCCGCTCGCCTGCTGAAAGAGACGAACCGCGCTGTCCAACATGCGTCTGTAGTCCAGAAGGCAAACTTTCGAGCCAATCAGACAGGCCGAGTTCGTTAAAACTATCAATCATTGATTGCGGTGTTGCTTCTGGGTTTGCAAACTGCAGGTTGTATTCGATGCTATTGGCAAACAAAAACGGCTCTTGCGGAACGACTATGAGTCTTCGACGCAATTCGTCATTTGCTACTTCAGTAAGCGGTACCCCTCCTATTTGCACACGTCCGATTGTTGGATCAGTTAAACGTGCAACAAGTCGGGCAATTGTGGTTTTTCCCGAACCAGACGGTCCGACGAGAGCGACGTGCTGACCAGACACAATGTGCAACGAGATGTCATGGAGCACTGGCGTGTCATCGTCTGTTTCGTCAAGTCTGGAGCCATACGCAAAACTCACGTCCTTTAGATCTATAGAAAGACCACCAACAGGAAGAGGGTGTGGATGTGGAGACTGAGGCGGACCAATTGGGGTGTCCAACACACCTAACACACGCCGCAATCCCGCTACGGCGCTCTGAACTTGATCAATGATTTCTGTGAATTCGGCAATGGGTTCGAGAAAGCGGTAGGTAAGAAACACAAAACCGACGAGGGCCCCCGACGTAAGTCCTCCCGCTGGACCGATAAGCAGACCTGTACCAACAACCGCCATCACGGTAAACACTGCGAACACCTCGCCGCTTGGAAAGAGGAAAGCTCCAATTACACCGGCGCGAATGTTGCTCTTTTTGCGATTACGCATGGACACCGCAACAGTGTCGATCATTGATTGCTCTGAGTCATAGGCGCGCAATGTTTCTGCACCAGCCATGAGTTCGGAAACCGAACCAAGGAAATCCGCATTTCGCTCTCGAGACAAATTATGGGCGTTGACCAAGCGTGATTGCACAAAACGTAGAACGAGCACAAGAGGTGCGCTGGTGATAAATGCAACAAGGGCCAGACGCCAGTCGTAAGCAAGCATCACTGCAGCAACTGCAATCATCTGTGAACCATCCAATAGCAATCCGAGACCGCCCCATGAAAAGAACTGGGTGAGCGTTTCGATGTCGCTGGTTACTCGGGACACGAGTGCGCCGCGTTTTTCGTTGTTGTGCTCTTCGAGACTTAGCCGATGTATGTGGTCAAAAAGCTGAGACCGCAAAGAGAAAAGCCCGCTTTCAGCCCTCGTTCCTAGTCGACGGGTTGCCTCTCGTAGGCAAAAAGATGACAGCACGACGCAAAGTGCTCCAATGAGGCACAAACGCATGATGTAACCCATGTCAACACGGCCTGGTTCCAATCCGTGGTCTATTGACTGCTGAATGAGGATTGGAATTACCAAACGGGCACCGGTACCAAATAGAGCTAGCAAGAAGGTAAATCCGATGCCACTCTTTAATGCAGGAGCAACTGCTACTCCCCTTCCAATGATTCGCGCCGATGGAAATCGCTCATCCAACTCGGTGCTCATGATGCGCTCCGGTCCATTTCAAATGATTTCATCAGATTCGCATAGGCCTGATTACTGGACATCAGAGCGTCATGAGTAGCCAATGCATGCACTTTGCCTTGATGTACAAACAACACATGGTCGGCGATCTTGACTGTTGTTGGTCGAGACGCAACCACAATTGTCGTGGTCGTACTAGACAGCGACGAAAGGCGATCTATAACCAAGGATTCTGTTGCAGGGTCGAGCGCACTAGTTGTGTCGTCGAGAAGCAGAACGTGTCGCCCACTTGCGATTGCGCGGGCCAAAGCAATGCGCTGTCTCTGACCACCGCTCAAACTGATACCGCGTTCACCAACGATGGTGTCGATTCCATTCTCGAGATCGGAAACGAACTCTTCACTTACTGATGCCCACAGTGCCCGAGCTATATCTGGCACAGGAATCGACTTACCGAGTGTCAAATTGAAATGGAGAGATCCCGAGAACAGAAAAGGCTCTTGGAACACAATCGCCGATCCACCTCGTGTTACGTGAATTGATCCGTGTTTAGATCGGACTAAACCTGCAATCATTTTCAACAGCGTTGACTTCCCCGATCCTGTTTCGCCTACAACTGCAACTGTTGAGCCGATTGGAATTGAAAAGTTCACCTGAGAAAGAACTGGCTCATCCGACTCTGTATAGGCAAACATTGCATCAACAACTTCAACAGCGATCGGTGAATCTTCTGGAAGAATTCCAATCTCTGGTCGTGCTTCCAAAGGTTCATCAAGAATCTCACGCACTCGCTTGAAGCCACTTGATGAGTGTGGAATCTCACTCAGTAGATAGCCGATGATACGCAATGGAAATACGAGCAAAGTAAACAAGTAAATAAAACTTGAAAGCTCGCCAATCGTTAGATCTCCATCCCGAACTCGAATCGCTCCGTAGGCAATGAGCGCAACATTCACAAGCGATGGAGTTCCATCAACGAGCGCTTCAAATACCGCACGTGCATTCACGGCCTTGATACGAGCATCTTTTAACTTCGAAGAAATACGACCAAGACGAACATGTTCTCGATCTTCTGCCCCGAAAGCCTTCACCACCATGACGCCGTCGAAACTTTCATGAACGGCTTCCGAAAGGTCGCCCAATGCTTTTTGAGCAGAGTCAAAATGTCGGTCTATTCGTCTTTGGTATCCGAGGTTGAGAGCAAACAACAAGGGAATGATCGTGACCGCTAAAAGGCCAAGTGGAAGGTCAATCACCACTAGCCAAATACTCGTTAACACAACAAGAAGTACCACAGAAGTACTGAATGGCAAAGGACCGAGTACTGAGGCTGCGGTATCCGAATCAACTCCAACTCTTGCAACCAAATCACCGGTCATGTGCTTCTGATGCCAAGCAGTTGGTTGCCGCATCGTGTGTCGTATTAGCTGCGTTGATAGCGACTCAGATGTTGACCAATGAGACATTCCTGCATAGGAGCGGCGGATAACGACTCCAACTGCCCGCAAAAGTCCGATACCAATAACAATGAAGGAAGCCGTGACAAAAGTCTGCTTACTCGTGATGTCACTCTGAAAACGCGGGATGATCACCTCATCAACGACATAACCCAACCCAAAACTCGATGCCACCGTACAAATGGCGTACACGGATGCGCCAACTACCGCGATTAGAAATGGCCGAGGATGCAATTTCAGTAATTGTCGCAGTAGCGAAATGGCTAACCGAAACCGAGACTGCTCCATTGCAGCAACACTACTTCAGGGTCAAACATGCGAAGGAGAAAAACGAGATGAGTGAAGTACTATTCACATTGTGACGACCCCGAACAGCACTAAACAATCCACTTGGCAACGCATTTCCCGTATCACTGCTCGAACAGTGATCGGTGTGTCAATTTCAGCACTTGTTGCCATGTGGATATATGCATTCGGATTCGCTTCTAAAGAATCAGTTAACAAGATTGGTGACGAAGCATGGACCAAACGCGCAGAATCAATTTGTGAAGAGGCCAGTAGACAACGATTGGCACTCGCCGATCTGCGTCAGATTTCCGATGCAGGTCCAAATGCGCTGAACGAAAGAGCCGACTTGGTAGACAAGGCAACCGACACACTAGAGCAAGCGATTTCTGAGATTTCATTGATTCCACCTTCGGATGCCAAGGGCAAAGCAATAGTTCCGCTTTGGATTTCCGACTACAAACAACTGATCAAAGATCGAAGAGATTACACAGCACTGCTGAGAAGCGGAGTCAATGAGCCGTTCTCAGAGTCCATGTTTGAAGGTCTTCCAATCAGCGAGAAGATCTCAACCTTTGCTGCTGACAATCGAATGACTTCGTGCAAAATACCAATGGACCTGTCTATTTAAATTCATCTGCTGGCATCCAACCGGAGTGTTCTGTGTACCGTTTGATCACTTTTGCGGGTGAACCAACAGCAACGCTGAAGTCGGGAATGACTCCATTCACCACAGAATTTGCACCAACCGCGACGTGCTTCCCGATGTGAGCTCCCGGCAGGATCACACTCCCCGCGCCGATCCACGAACCGTCGCCAATTGCAACAGGCTTTTCAGGCTGCGTTTGCCGTGAAATTGGAATATCGATTCTTTCATAACCGTGATTCTGATCGGTGATGTATACGTGATGACCTGTCCACACATCATTCCCAATATCAATTGCTAAATGACCAACTATTCCGCTCCCCCGCCCGATCAAACACCGATCACCGATGCGCACGACAGGATTGGTTAAACACTGTTGACCAGGGATCATTCCTGCAGACAGAGCGATATGACTACCGATCATGGTGTTTGCGCCGATGTGGATGTATTGCTCATTGAAAATGGTCGTCTGAGGGAAGCAAATAATGCTGTTTTGGCCAAAGGCTCCAAAACGCTTTCCTCGGGCTGTATTCGGACCAATTGATCCATGAACCGAAAGCCATCCCCAAACTGCATGCGCCAAACGCTCTTTGAGCACGCGTATACGGGCCGTAATCATGATGAGCAATCTAATCGGTAGCCTGATTTTGTGACAGAAGCGCTATCGCGTCCTCGCATCACCGTGCCAATGGTGCTCGCAAGTAAAGGCTCAGG
>JBEAOI010000088.1:0-10293 GCA_041165005.1 Actinomycetota bacterium | reverse complement strand
TCGGGGAATGGGCTATCGACTGTTGAGTTAGTTCTTCAGATGGACTTCAGGAACTGAACAACTTCGGAGAACTCAATAGTGCGTTTCATTGGTGGCAACGTGGAAACGAGTTTCTTGCCATAACCCTTCGTTGCAAGACGTGGATCAAGAATGGCAACGACACCAGAATCTTTGCGTGATCGAATCAATCGACCTGCTGCTTGCGCTAATTGAGTTGCAGCAAGTGGGATGTCAATCTCGCTGAATGATGTCTTTCCAATTTCATCTCGTCTTGCGCTCAGGAGCGGATCGTCGGGACGGGGGAATGGGATTTTGTCAATCACTACAAGACTGAGCGTTTGTCCAGGAACGTCTACGCCTTGAAAGAATCCTGCGGTTGCGAACAGGCATGCTGATTCCTCTGAAGCGAATGCATCGACCAAAGCCATCTTTGGCAGGTCATCTTGTCGCCATATCTTGTATTCAAGTCGACGCATCATTTCGTCAGCAGCTGCATGCATTGCTCTGTACGTGGTGAATAAAGCCAACGTGCGACCTTGAGCTGCGTTGATCAATTTCTCTAACTCGTCATGAACAGCATCATCTCTGCGTGAGTCGTTTGGCAACGGCAGATGCTTTGCGCAATACAACAGAGCAGAATTCTCGTAATCAAATGGGCTGCCTACATCAATCGCATCAACTTCGTCTTCATTCAGGCCAATTCGAGTAGGCATCGCGAGTGGAATAGTTGCACTGGTAAGAATTGCCGTTCTTTTTGACCAGACTCCATTGTTCAACGATGGCCCTACATGAAGAGGTGCCAGTTCAAGAATTGGACGATCTTTACTGCCACTGACGAAAGCTACGGTCCGCGATCCGGCTGTCAGGGCTCCGTCAATCACGTCAATCAACCGCGTGCTGAGCGTCTGGCCTCTCAGAATTCGCTGTTTTGCCGACTCGTCGTTACTGGAAATGGCCTTCAGGCCAGCAACGGCTTCATCGATCTTGAGTCGTAAGCGAGCAAGGACATCTTGAATGTCATCTGGAAGTGGAAGCGGTACTCGTTTATCCACATCGCCTGCGATGTAACCACCGAACTCCGATGCAAGTTGCTGAAGAGATCCGGTTAAAGCATCGTCCCTCACAATCGAGCGCAATGCGCCAATCACATGCTGAATGCTTCCAGGGCTAATTGCCATGCTGACAGAAGAACTCATGACGTCTTCGAGTTGATGTGCTTCGTCAAAAATCACCACGTCATGTTCTGGGAGCAATGCGCCATCTGTTGCGACGTCAAGGCCATAAATGTGTGTATTGACAACAATGACATCTGCAATGGACGCAAAATCTCGCGCACGCTCGGTGAAGCACGTGTCTCCAGATGGGCACCTGCTTGCACCTGGGCATTCATCGCTACCGATGCTCACATGACGCCAAGCAGCATCGCGAGGAGTCCAAGACAAATCGCCCGAATCTCCTGTGGTTGTCGTTTCAGACCAGGCAACAAGTTTGTCGATATCAGACTTCACCTGAGCGCTGAATTCTTGAAGATCGAGCTTGTGTTGTTTTGGTTCGCGGATCTCGGCAATGCGTTGTGCACAGAGGTAGTTGTTGCGACCTTTCAGCACAGCCCATGAGATCTCGCGTTCGAGGATCGGTGTGAGCGCCGATGACAAAACAGGTAGATCATGTTTGGCAAGTTGATCTTGCAATGCTTTCGTGTACGTGGAAACAACTACGCGTTGCCCCGATGCAATGGCTGGTACGAGATAACCCAAAGTTTTTCCCGTACCCGTTCCAGCCTGAACAATTAGATGGCGCTTGTTTTCGATGGCATCCGCAATGGCATTTGCCATAGTTACTTGCCCAGAACGCGATTCAACATTTGGCAGGGTGTCTACAACTGCTTGAAGAAGATCTGTGACTCCAAGTTCGTGGTTCTGTTTAGCGGGCATGAACCAACTTGAGCGCGTTATTAACTTCGTGAGCATCAAAATCGGGCCACGTGCGCTCGGTGAAATACACCTTGGCACCCTTTATTTGCCACAACATGAAATTCGAAATTCGAGATTCACCAGAAGTTCTGACTACAACATCGACAGGCGGAAGGTCTGGTGCATACATATGGTTTGAAATTTCTTGTGCCGAAACATCGTGTGCGGTCTGGTGGTCTGCTCGGGAAAGCTGAGCAGCTCGCAGTAACTCGGCACGGCTTCCATAGTCAAAGGCCACTGTCAGCACCATGCCAGTGTTGTGTGCGGTGTCTTCGATTGCTTGAAGGATGGCCTTTTGAATGAACCCTGGGGTTTTCGAACCGGGTTCGTCAAACGGGCGACCGATCCATTGGATTCGAACGTTGTTCGCGTTGAGTTCCTCAATTCGACCGAACAACCGCTTGTGCAACGAGAGGATGTGTTTTACCTCGGCGGGCGGACGAACCCAATTCTCCGTTGAAAATCCAAAAACCGTAAGCCAGCCAACATTTCGCGACGCACAAACACGCACAACTTCTGCAAGGTTTTCTTCACCTGCAGTGTGGCCTTCGGTGCGGGGAAGGCCACGTCGTTTAGCCCAACGGCCATTGCCATCCATAATGCAGGCAATATGGATGGGAGATTGCTGATTCGCCGTATCCATTCCGAACACCTTACTGATGTGGGTAGTGATGGCGTGCGACAATAGTGACGTGGCTGACGGTTCATCATTACGACATGTTCTCGTTGTCGGGGGATCGCTCGATCAGTGGAAAGACATGACCCCTTCGGATTGGTCGCAGTACATCGCAACCTTGCGATCATCGGTTGAGCAAATTGGTGCTGATTGGCTCACGGTATATCCGTATTCTGGTATCGCAGACACACGTGTGAATGGTGAACTTATTGAAAAGATTGCCCATGCATGCGGAGCTCAAATGGCGGATGGGAAGCTATTGCTTCGAGGCGCAACATCGGTAGTAATCGACACCTGCGCAGACGGCCAACAACGGTTCGTAAGAGCAGTCAATGGTTTATCTGAAGAGAAAATCACGGAAAAGAATTTGGCAAATGCAATCCTGCATCCAGCATCGTGTGAGCCAGATCTCGTGGTGATTTTTGGAGATCCATCGCAATTGCCACCATCGCTTGTGTGGGAATTGGCATATAGCGAGCTTGTCTATTTGAACACGCAATGGCCACACTGCAACATTGAAGATATTGAGTTAGCAATTAACGACTTCCAACGCAGAGATCGTCGATTCGGTGGTGTGGACTCATGACGTTGTATCGCGATAAAGGTGTGGTGTTGAGAAGCTACAAACTCGGAGAATCGGACCGCATCGTCGTGCTGATGACTGAGCAGCACGGAAAAGTTCGAGCAGTGGCCAAAGGGATTCGCAAGACAAAATCAAAGATAGGTGCGCGACTAGAACCAATGAGCCATGTCGAGGTTCAGCTGTATAAAGGAAGAGAACTCGACACTGTTTCGCAGGTTGAGCTCATTGACTCGTCAGCACGATTGCATAACAACCTCGACAAGCTCACTCAGGGCATGTCCATGCTTGAAGCAGTCGATCAAATTGCGGAAGACAGAGAACCGTCACCGCATTTGTACCGCATGCTGCAGGGTGCTCTGAATGCGTTAATGGAGCAAGAGTCCCCGGTGATGCTCGCAGCCTTCTATTGGAAGTTGTTGGCTGCCGAGGGTGTTAGTCCGCAAGTGCAAGCTTGCGTGGGATGTGCTGCCACGGAAGGTTTGGTTGCTTTCGACATATTCCACGGAGGAGCGCAGTGTCGATCGTGTCGGACTGGAGTCAGCATTTCACAGCCTGCACTTGACTTGCTTCAGCAAGTTCTGGGTGGGCAATTACATGTTGCGCTCGCACAGCCTGAATCGCCAGCAAGTTTTGAAATTAATCAACTCGCGACTCAGGCAATGGAGCATCACATTGAGCGGCGTTTGAGGTCGGTCGCAATGTTTAGTCCCCGTCACTAGTCGGGTTGTAGTCTGTAGCCATGCCCGCAAGCGATTTAGAGCAAGTTGTCAACCTCTGTAAGCGCCGCGGTTTTGTATTTCCAAGCGCCGAAATCTACGGCGGATTCCGCTCGTCATATGACTACGGTCCGCTTGGTTCACTCATGTTGCGAAATGTCAAAGACGCATGGGTGCGCAGCATGGTGCAGCAGCGAGATGACGTGGTGTTAATTGACGCCGCCATCCTCGGACCGCCTCAAGTGTTTGAGGCAAGTGGCCACTTGTCAAACTTCAGTGACCCACTGGTTGATTGCACAGTATGTAAGCGTCGTTTTCGAGAAGATCAGTTAGAAGTTCGTGACTGCCCACAAAAGATGAAGGGTTGTACCTTCACCGAGGCTCGTGCTTTCAACCTCATGTTCCAAACTCACGCCGGCCCAGTAGAAGGCGAAGGCGCAACGGTATACATGCGCCCTGAAACCGCTCAAGGCATGTTCGTGAACTTTGCAAATGTTTTGCAAACCTCTCGGAAGAAGCCGCCATTCGGAATTGCTCAAGTCGGAAAATCATTCCGTAACGAAATCACCCCAGGCAACTTCATTTTCCGTACTCGTGAATTCGAGCAGATGGAAATGGAATTCTTTGTTCCGCCTGCTGAAAGCGCAAAATGGTATGACTACTGGTGCGAGACACGTATGCAGTGGTACATCGATCTAGGTATCCCAGCAGACATGTTGCGTCTTCGTGCGCATGAGGCCGATGAACTTTCGCACTACTCAAGCGGAACAAGCGACATCGAGTTCAAGTTTCCATGGGGTTGGGGAGAGCTTGAAGGAATTGCGCAGCGCACCGACTTCGACCTCAATCGTCACGCTGAGTTTTCAAAACAAAAGCTCGATTACTTCGACCAAGCGACAAATGAGCGTTACGTTCCGTACGTAGTGGAGCCTGCTGCTGGTGCTAACCGTACAATGGCTGCGTTCTTGCTTGCCGCATACGACGAAGATGTGGTGAACGACGAGCCGCGCACGGTGTTGCGTCTGCACCCACGTCTGGCCCCGTATCAGGTCGCAATTTTGCCTCTGTCAAAGAAGGATTCACTTACGCCTTTAGCGGATCAGATTTTCTCCACACTGAGCAAGCGGTATTACTGCGATTACGACGAAACCCAAGCAATCGGTCGTCGCTATCGTCGCCAAGACGAAATTGGTACGCCGTATTGCATCACTGTTGACTTTGATTCATTAGAAGACGGACAGGTGACGATTCGCGAACGCGACACCACCCAGCAAGAGCGAGTGTCAATTGATGGGCTCGAGCGAGTTCTTAGTGAAAAATTAGGGTTCTAACAGGAGGAATCATGAGCAAAGTAGTAGTAGCAGTGAAATTGCGAATCAAGTCCGGTCAACGGGATGCTTTTACGGAAGCTGTAAAGCCTGGATTGGCTACAGCACAGAGTGAGTCTGGAACATTGACCTACATTTTCCATCACGATGCAGTCGATGCCGACGTGGTGTGGTTCTACGAGATGTATGCAGACCAAGATTCGTTGAATGCGCATATGGGTAGCGATGCCTTCAAAGCATTCTCCAAATCACTTGGTGATTTTGTCGATGGTGCTCCTGAGTTCAATTTCCTCACGCCGATTGGTGGCAAGGGTCTTTAAGCCTTGTATCTAGACAAGATCATCCAGAGCCACCGCGAAGTTGCTTCGCGAGATCAGCGAAACTTGGATGATCTTGTCAATCAGGCCCGAGCACTTGCCCCGACAAGGGGCTTTGGTGGTCGACTTGTTCAAGGATCTCGCGAAAATCTGTGTGTCATCGCCGAAATAAAGCGAAAGTCGCCATCCAAAGGTGTATTGCTCGAAAATCTGGACGCTGCATATATTGCTTCGTTGTATGAACAAGGTGGCGCATCGTGTTTGTCGGTGTTGACCGATGAGCATTTTTTCGGCGGTTCGGTAGAGGATCTCCAGATTGCGCGAGCCAGCACTTCGCTTCCGGTTATTCGCAAAGATTTCACTGTTTCAGAGTTTGATGTTGTTGATGCACGTCTTATGGGAGCCGATTGCGTGTTACTCATTGCTGCGGCATTAACCAATGACGAACTATCTCGCTTTCATGACCTTGCGATTCATATTGGTTTGGAAGTGCTTGTTGAAACTCACGAGGACCATGAGCTTGAGCGAGCTCTCAGCGTTGGGGCAACGATCGTGGGAGTGAATCAACGTGATCTTGTTACTTTTCAAGTCGACCACGCACGCGCAGAACGAATGGCGTCACTCATTCCTTCTACAGTTCTGCGAGTTGCAGAATCGGGAGTAAGGAACTCAGACGATGCTCGTCGTTTACGTGATGCTGGCTACGACGCGGTGCTGGTGGGAGAGTCAATTGTTACAGCAATTGATCCTGCTGCAGCAGTACGTGAATTGAAGGTTGCATAGACATGTTCATCAAGATTTGTGGCATCACGAATGAGCAAGACGCTTTGCTTGCCGTGGCACTTGGCGCAGATGCTTTGGGATTCGTGTTCGCGCCTAGCCCGCGTCAGATATCTCCAGCGCTTGCCCGAGAAATCGTTAAGCGACTTCCGCCCGAAACAGTGACTGTTGGGGTGTTCCGTAATGAAACGCCTTCACGCGTTGTTGAAATTGTGAATGAAGCGCGACTGCAGGGTGCTCAGTTGCATGGTCATGAAACGCCTGCAATGACGGCCGAAGTTGCGACCGATGTTCGTTTCGTCATCAAGGCAGTCGTTGCCGGGTCACAAGATGCCGCACATGCGAACAGTTTTGCTTCCGATGCAATTTTGGTTGATGGACTGCATCCTGGGTCAGGCACTGCTTACGATTGGGAATTACTGCAGGACATTCCAACTGACATTCGACTGATGCTTTCTGGTGGATTAACCCCTGACAACGTTGCTGCCGGAATTGCGCAGGTTCGACCATGGGGTGTGGACGTCAGTAGTGGTGTGGAGAAAGCGCCTGGTCTGAAGGACGCGGTAAAGATGCGTCACTTCATTACAAATGCGCGAGATGCGGTGCTCGGCTAGGCCGACTCGCCAACATCGCAAGTACATTAGAAGCATGTTGACAACGCCTGGTGCTGATGGTCGTTTTGGCGAATTCGGTGGGCGCTTTGTGCCTGAAACCCTTGTTCCTGCCTGCCAAGAACTTGAGGCCGCGTTCCACGATGCGTGGAACGACACGGTATTTCGTACTGAGCTCAATGACCTTTTGCGTGATTACGCGGGTCGGCCATCAATTCTGACGGAGTGCCACAACCTGGGTCGCAAGCTCGGAATTCGCTTGATCTTGAAGCGTGAAGATTTGAATCACACCGGCTCGCACAAAATCAACAGTGTGCTTGGGCAGGCGCTATTGGCAAAGCGCATGGGTAAGAAGCGCATCGTTGCAGAGACCGGGGCTGGTCAGCACGGTGTTGCTTCTGCAACTGCAGCTGCGCTACTTGGGCTTGGGTGCAAGGTGTACATGGGTGAAGTAGACGTTGAGCGTCAGGCTTTAAACGTTTTCAGAATGCGCTTGCTTGGTGCAGAAGTTGTTCCTGCAAAGTCGGGAAGTCGAACATTGAAAGATGCAGTTAACGAGGCAATGCGTGACTGGGTAGCAACCGTTGAACACACCTACTACGCAATTGGCTCGGTGATGGGCCCGCATCCGTATCCATTCATGGTCCGCCAATTTCAAAGTGTGATTGGCACTGAGGCGCGCGCGCAGTGTCGTGAACTTCTTGGCACTGATCCCGATGTTGTCACTGCTTGTGTAGGTGGTGGATCAAACGCAATCGGAATCTTCTCAGGATTCGTAGACACGCATGCGCGTTTGATCGGCGTTGAACCAGCAGGTGGTGCAGCAGTTGGACGCGGGGTTCCGGGTGTCGTGCACGGTATGCGCAGCTACTTGATGCAAGATGAATACGGTCAGGTTCAAGAAGCACAATCAATTAGTGCGGGTCTCGATTACCCAGGCGTTGGGCCAGAGCATTCGTACCTTGCTTCCATTGGTCGCGCAGAGTATCCAAGCGTCACCGATGCAGAGGTTATTGAAGGCTTTCAACTTCTTGCGAAAACAGAAGGAATCATCCCGGCTCTTGAATGCGCTCATGTTGTTGCATGGATTGCACGTGAAGCGCCAAACATGCAAGGCAAAACAGTGCTTATGAATTTGTCTGGCAGAGGAGACAAAGACGTTGCTCAAATGATGGACATACTGGGCTAGAACATGGCTGTTTTGCACACAGGGAAATTGGAGAGCCATCTTCGAGCGCGACGCGACGCTGGTCGAAAGTTACTTGTTCCGTACATCACCGGTGGATATTTGGGTTGGACCGATGCGGTTCGCGCTGCTGCAGCCAATGGCGCAGATGCGATTGAGATCGGCATTCCATTTTCCGATCCTGTCATGGATGGTCCGATGATTCAGCTTGCTTCTGAACAAGCGCTTGAGCGTGGTGCGACTCCACTATCCATCCTTCAGGAACTGCGAAACATTGATATCGATGTTCCCCTTGCGGTGATGTGTTATTACAACACGGTGCATTCGGCTGGCAACGAGCGATTTGCGCATTCATTGGCAGAGGCTGGCGTTTGTGCTGCGATCGTGCCAGATCTTCCACTAGAAGAAGCTACGGATTGGTGTGCTGCGGCTGATGGCGCTGGCATTGAAACGGTCATGCTTGCCGCACCGACTGCACCCGAAGAACGCCTGCCACGAATTTTGCAAAGGTGCAACGGATTTGTTTATGCGGTCGGATTGCTTGGCGTGACAGGTGAGCGTGACGAATTGGCTAGCACTGCAACCAAACTTGCGGCTCGATTGAAAGCATTGACGGACATTCCTGTGCTTATAGGCGTGGGTGTTTCAAATGCTGCTCAAGCAGTTGAAGCCTCAACGGTGGCAGATGGAGTTGTTATGGGTGCTTCGGTAATGCGTCGCCTCATTGAACACGATGCTGATGCGGTTGGTGAGTATGTAGGAGAGGTTCGCAAGGCACTCGATGCCGCAGTTGGTTTGAAGTAAGTTCTTTGCATGTTGAAAGAAGGATCTGTAGCTCCGGCAATTGAATTGCTTGATCAGAATGGCAAGACGCTCTCGTTGAAAAAGTATGCAAAGCGCAAAGTGCTCGTGTACTTTTACCCCAAAGCAGACACACCAGGCTGTACACAACAGTCATGTGGACTTCGTGACATTGCCGACCAAATCGGTCGCACAGCAATCATCGGCATCAGTCCAGACTTGCCAGCAAAGCAATTGAAGTTCGACGAGAAATATGGACTTGGTTTTCCATTGTTGTCAGATTCCGATAATAAAGTCGCCAAGGCATACAAAGTGTGGAAGAAGAAGTCAATGTATGGACGTGAGTACATGGGTATCGAACGTTCTGCGTTTCTCATCGGCACAGACGGCACCATTATGAAGGCTTGGTACAAGATCTCACCGAAAGATACGCCAGCAAAACTGTTAGAAGCACTAGGTAAGTAATGACATTCCCAAAGCCATCTGAGCTGATCGCGCATCGTGATCCATTCATATTTGTAGATGAAATCACTGAGTTGACTCCTGGTATTTCTGCTTCAACTATCTGGAAGCTGACTGGCAATGAATGGTTTTTTGCAGGCCACTTCCCAGGCAGGCCCACACTGCCAGGAGTGTTGATGTGCGAAGCGATTGCACAAACTGGAGCCCTTGCAATTGTGAGCGATCCAAAGTTTGCGGGCAAATTGCCGCTGTTTGGCGGCCTCGATGGGGCTCGCTTCAGGCGACAAGTGCTTCCAGGAGACACGCTTGAGATTTCTGCGAGCATCGGGCGCATGTCAGCGCGTGCTGGTAAAGGAAACGGAATTGCAAAAGTGAACGGTGAAGTTGCCTGTGAATGCGAGTTGTTGTTCGTCGTTGTCGACGCGTGATTTATTTGTAAGGCGAGATAATCACGGAGCCGTTGTGGCCACCAAAACCAAAGTTGTTAGAAATGGTTGGGCCGGGTTCCCAAGGGCGAGCAGAACCAATAACAACGTCAATATTCATATCTTCACTAATTTGCTGAGTTCCAGCAGTTGGGGGGATCAACTTCTTTTCCATGCTGAGGAGCACTGCTGCAGCTTCTAACGCTCCGGCTGCGCCTAATGGGTGGCCAGTAACACCCTTAATCGATACAACAGGAACTGCATTCTTGCCAAATACGGATTCGATCGCCTGGGATTCGGCTGCATCATTCAGGGGAGTGCTAGTGCCGTGCGCATTGATTTGCTTAATGTCGCTCGGTTGTAAACCAGCGTCATCGAGCGCAGATTGCATGCATCGCGCGGCACCAACACCACCTGGTGATGGTGCGGTGATGT
>JBEAOI010000087.1:0-8559 GCA_041165005.1 Actinomycetota bacterium | reverse complement strand
CCATACATTGCATTTCGGAAATATTTGGCTTGGGATGCAT
The DNA here is from genome assembly GCA_041165005.1 of Actinomycetota bacterium. Classification (GTDB taxonomy): domain Bacteria; phylum Actinomycetota; class Acidimicrobiia; order Acidimicrobiales; family Ilumatobacteraceae; genus UBA3006. The sequence continues at coordinate 8,519 of JBEAOI010000087.1, read as the reverse complement.
TTGCGGCAGCGCTTGGCATGTCTGATGATGCTCGAGTTTCGCTTATTCGTGAAGCCGACGCTGCAGTGCAGGGAGTTGCCGGAACGGGGTTTCGATTTACTCCGTTTGCGCGCCACGATGCGCTGTCCGATGCGCTTGGGTTCAGCGCTAATGGCGGAGTGTGGGTGAAAGATGAAACACACGGTGTTGCTGGTTCGCATAAATCACGACATCTCTTCACCGAAATGTTGCACTTACTTGCGGCAGAGAAAACGGGCACTGCGCTGTGGTCAACGCCTGAGGCTCGTCCACCTCTTGCCATCGCGTCGTGTGGCAACGCAGCATTTGCTGCTTCCACACTGGCGAAAGCAATGCAGTGGCCAATTGAAGTGTTCGTTCCTGAAAACGCTGCAGCGGAACTAACCGACTTGCTGCTTTCGGTTGGCGCCAACATTGTGCGCTGTCCGCGATTGCCAAACGATCCACCGGGAGATCCGTGTGTGCATCGCTTCCGTGAATCGGTTGCACGAGGTGCAATTCCATTTGGCGTTCAAGGAACGGAGAATGCTTGGTGTCTCGACGGTGGTCGCACCATTGGTTGGGAAATGGCCGACAGCATGGAGCGTGTCAGTGGACCACCGCTCGACAGGGTGTTCATGCAAGTTGGTGGCGGAGCTTTTGCTGCATGTGGAAGTGCTGGATTGTATGCGGGTGGCCTTCGACCGAAACTGCATGCGGTGCAAACTGAAGGTTGTGCACCGCTTGCTCGCGCATGGCAACTCGCGGTTGCAAGTGGTGGTGGAAAGAATGCGGGTCCACGTTGGTCTGAATGTATGTGGGCGTGGGAGACCGTGCAGTCGTCACTTGCCGATGGAATTTTGGATGATGAAACATACGACTGGGTTGGTGTCTGCAACGCAATGGCAGATAGTGGTGGCTCTCCAGTTGTTGCCACCGAGCAGCACGTTGTCGACGCTTACGCACTTGCACACAAGGTGACATCAATTGATGTGAGCCCAACAGGCACGGCTGGTCTAGCTGGGCTTCTCGCTATTCGTGGCGAAATCGCCAATGACGAACGCGTTGTTGTGGTGTTTAGTGGTGTTCGGCGTCACTTCATGCCACTCCCTACTGCGCAATAGTGGGGTAGTAGTCTGATCGCCATGAGCAACAGCCCACTTCACTTGCCGAACATGCCATTTGCACAAGACGGCGGACCAGATTCGCAAAGCAACATTTTTCTTCGATTGCTGAAGAGCCGAGTAATCATGTTGGGTAGTGACGTGAACGACGATGTTGCAAATCAAATTTGTGCGCAGCTGTTGTTTCTTGAAGGCGAAGATCCAAAGGCCGATGTGTGGTTGTACATCAACAGCCCTGGTGGTTCAGTAACCGCAGGTATGGCAATTTACGACACCATGCAGTTCATCAGTTGCGACGTGGCAACCGTGTGCTTGGGTCTCGCAGCGTCAATGGGTCAGTTCTTGCTCACCGCAGGAACAGCAGGCAAGCGATACACATTGCCAAACGCGCGCATCATGATGCACCAGCCACTTGCTGGGCTTCGTGGTCAAGCTTCAGACATTGCAATTCAGGCTGAGCAGTTGCAGTACACCAAGAAGCGCATGGCTGAACTCATCGCATTCCACTCTGGTCAAAAGATCGAACAGATTCAGCAAGACTCAGAGCGCGATCGTTGGTTCACGCCAGATCAGGCAAAAGAATATGGTCTTGTCGACAAAGTGATCGTGAAGCGTGGCGAAATTCGCTGATTAAGTTACGGCGTTACTTGAACGCCGAGTGAAATATCAACGCCACATGTAGCTTTCACCCATTCTGACGCGGCGTTTGCATTCGCCTCTGTTGCATAAGCCAAGTCGGCAACTTTTTGCACGCTCTCTGCGTCGTCTGCTTTCACCTTTGATGCAGCAATCATCAGTTCAGTCAGGGCATCCCAGTCTTGTTGCACTTCGAGTGGCGCAACTTTTTGCAGCCTGGTGAAATGTCCAACTGCTGCATTCACTTCTTCAACGGTTGCAGGCATTACAGAAATTCCTGGCATCTCTTTGGCAAGTTGGCGACAGAAGTTTGTTCCCGTGCGCGGAGTCTCGGCACACGCAGTGACCGTTACGAGCGCAATGAAAAGCAGTGGTGTGAGGCGACGCACACACACATTCTCACAGGATTAGGTGCAGAGATGGTGGCAAGTGAAATGTGCTTCCGAAAGCGCATGCACAGGCACACCTTGAGATATGTCATTTGTATCTATTCGTTCTGCAACGTTGCTCGGAGTGCAGGGCGCCCCCGTAGATATCGAAATTCATTTAGGTATGGGGCTGCCGGGGTTCACCATTGTTGGACAACCCGACGAAGCGTGCCGCGAATCACGCGACAGAGTGCGTGCTGCGTTGTTGTCGTGCGATTTGCCGTGGCCAAATAAGCGCATCACTGTCAATCTTGCCAATGGCGCTAACGAGCGCAAGGGCGGTGCGGGCTTAGACGTGGCAATTGCAATTGGTCTACTGGTGGTACAGGAAGTTCTCGCAGCAGAGTCGGTTGCGGAGTTTGCTTTTGTTGGCGAGCTCGGGCTCGATGGCTCGTTGCGCAGTGTGCCCGGTGTTGTCCCACTTGTCGCTTCGCTTGACGATCGAGTTGTGGTGGTGCCTCGTATTGCAGAACGTGAGGCACTTGTTGCTTCGCGTCGTGCAATTCGTTCGGTATCTAACCTTGCCGAGTTGGTTCGTTGCATTCGACAAGAAGAACCGTGGCAACAACCGGCAAGTAACAGTATTGAGCAAACTCCGCACAACACTGCTGACATGGCCGACGTGCGTGGGCAAAGCGCTGCGCGCCACGCGTGCGAAATTGCAGCAGCCGGTGCGCACCACATGCTGCTCGTTGGTCCGCCGGGTGCGGGCAAGTCCATGCTCGCGCAACGGCTTGTTGGAATATTGCCAAACCTGGCCACGCAAGATGCCGTAGTCACCACCATCGTTCACTCGGCTGCACATATTGCATTACCAGCAAATGGGCTAGTGAGTAGACCGCCATTGCGAGCACCGCATCATTCCACGTCACTGGTTGCCATGGTGGGTGGCGGAACGTCATCGCTTCGTCCCGGTGAAATTTCCCTCGCTACGAATGGCGTTCTGTTTTTGGACGAACTCGGTGAATTCGCGCCAAGTGTTCTGGATGCATTGCGTCAGCCATTAGAGGAGGGAGTTGTTCGCGTTGCTCGCGCAAAGTCTTCCGTTCAGTTGCCGGCAAAGTTTTTGTTAGTCGCTGCAACTAATCCGTGTCCGTGTGGCGAAGGAACTCCTGGTCTTTGTGTGTGCGACGATCGCGCCAAGCAGAAATATTTGCGTCGATTCTCGGGTCCGCTGCTTGACCGATTTGACTTACGTGTAGCGGTAACTCGTCCTCATGTTGATGAATTACTTGCAGCGAAGCCTGCTGAATCAAGCAAGGACATTGCTTTACGGGTTGCAACTGCCCGCGAGCTTGCAATCAGTAGAAACGGTTGTCTTAATTCGGCGCTCTCTGCCGATGAACTTGAGAGGTGTGCGCCTCTTTCTCCAGCAGCTGCATCTTTGCTTCGGCATCACGTGGAGCGTGGTCGATTGTCTGGTCGCGGTTACCACCGCATTCGTCGGGTGGCGCGCACCGTTTCTGACTTGCGCGATCAGGCTGAATGTATCGATGAAGTGCATGTTGCAGTCGCTCTTGCGCTTCGAGTTGGAGTGCAGCCACAGTTTGCCGGAGACAGGGTGGTGCAACCATGATGTCGCTCGACGACGAGCGAGTGGTCGCCGCAGTACTTGCAACCAAGCCAACTTTGACTAGTCGCAAGTTGTCGCAACTGTTGTTCCAGCAAACCCCAAGTGAAGTTGCGCTCACACTTGGCATCAACCAGCCCACGATGCAGGAGTGCGAGCGCATGGCAAAGCGACTTGAGCTCACAGCAATGTCGGTTACGTACGTGGGAGCACCAGATTTCCCGAGCATGTTGCAACACGATCCAACCCGCAGCCCGGTGTTGTTTTTTCGCGGCAATCTAAAGGCGCTTAATCAACGTCGTGTTGGCATTGTCGGTACGCGCTCTGCAACCGCAGCAGGCCGATACATGGCATCGCACATTTCGTTTGACCTTGCCGAACAAGGGATTGCAACAGTGTCTGGTCTAGCTCGCGGCATCGACGCATGGGCGCATAAAGGCGTGTCGGTTGCATACTCGCGCGCAAGCGATCGCTCTTGTCTGGGTATTCCCATTGGGGTAGTGGCGTCTGGTCTCGACGTGGTGTATCCAAAAGAAAACATAGAACTGTGGAACTTTGTTTCTGAACACGGGTTACTGCTCAGTGAGTCGCCCCCAGGTACTTCTCCCGAGCCTTATCGATTCCCGTTGCGCAATCGAGTGCTTGCAGCATTGTCTGAAGTGGTTGTTGTCGTGGAGTCGCGGGCAACTGGTGGCTCCATGATCACGGTTGAAGAAGCACAGAAGCGCGACATCACGGTGATGGCCGTACCTGGTTCGCCCCGCAACACTTCTTCGGCCGGAACAAATTTGTTATTGCAGCAGGGGTGTGCACCGGTGGTGTCTGTAGACGATGTGTTGGTAGCACTGGGGCTCGATACGCGCCGAGTGCACCTTCCGCTGTACGACGATCGAAGTTCGTTATTGCCAGATGATGCCGCACTTGCTTGTGCAATGGCCGGCGACGCGCTCACGCTGGATCAACTGGTGCTGCGAACGCGACGCGATGTTGTCGACATTGCTTTTGCGTTAGGGCGTATGGAGTCAATGGGTTGGGTGGTGAACAACGGCGGTTGGTGGGAGGTGCTCGGTGCGCAAACACCAGCGGGGTACGGTGGAATTCATGGAGGCAGCCACCGCTTGGGAGATTGACGATTTTGCAACGTCTCTTACTGCTGCGTCTGCAAACACCATTTCTGCATATGTAAGCGACATCTCACAATTCGCAATCTGGGTGGAGCGCCAGTCCATAGACGACCCTCGTAAGGTCACCAAAGATGTCGTGCGGCAATACATCGGATTTCTCACCACCATGAAAATGGCAAAGCGCAGTGTTGGTAGGAAAGTTGCTGCCCTGCGCAAATATTTTGCGTGGCTGGTGCGCGATCACAAAATTGATGTTGACCCAACGGCTGGTGTGCGAACGCCTACTGACACGGGCAGGCTACCGAAGGTGCTTACGAATGAACAGTTGAATGCTCTCTTGCATGTTGCAAACGATGACGACCCAGACTGGACGAAAGCTCGCGATACAGCAATTATTGAGTTGCTGTACGGAAGTGGATTGCGCGTGAGCGAACTGTGTTCACTCGATGTAGACAGCGTGAATGTGAAACAGCAAGCAGTCATCGTCACGGGTAAGGGAAATAAGCAGCGTCGAGTTCCTGTGAGCGAACCATCGCTTGTTGCTCTCACAGCGTGGTCGTTGCTTCGATCAGAAGTGACAGCAGACAAAACTGAGGTGGCGTTGTTTGTGAATGGTCGTGGTGGTCGACTTGGCACGCGAGATGTGCGTCGGATCATTGATGCGCGATCGCTTGCACCAACGCATCCTCACGCACTGCGTCACACGTTCGCGACGCATTTGCTCGATAATGGGGCTGACTTGCGGGCAGTCCAAGAACTGTTGGGGCATAGTGACGTAGCAACCACTCAGCGATATACGCATGTGAGCAAAGAACGGCTGAAGTCTGCCTACGGGGTATCTCATCCGCGGGCATAATTACAGGGCATGAATGCTCTGCCCGTTCGCCTAACTATTGAGGATGCTTGGCAGCAGTGGCACGACGGTAAAGACCCCATTGCGCGTGAGTGGTTAGTTGTTCACTACGCATCACTCATTAAGTTCGTTGCGGGTCGTCTTGCAGCAGGTTTGCCAAAACGTGTGGACACCGGAGATTTGGTTTCGGCAGGTGTGTTCGGACTTATGAATGCCATCGACCGGTATGACCCAACGCAAGGCGCAAAGTTTGAGACGTATGCAATTCCAAGAATTCGCGGTGCCATTCTTGACAGTTTGCGCGCGCTCGACTGGGTTCCGCGCAGCGTTCGTTCAAAGTCGCGTTCGGTTGAACAAGCAATGTCTGCTCTTGAACACGAGCTTGGTCGCTCACCGACTGAAGAGGAAATTGCTGCCAAGTTAGAGATCTCCGATTCCGATTTTCAGAAATGGCTGTCCGACATTGCAGCAGGCTCTGTTGGTCCGCTTGATCACGTTGTTGCCGACAACACGGCAACAGCCACACATTCAGACATGCATCGTGCAACCAGCCCAGACGCAGTCGTTGAAGCCGACGAAACGCGCAAAATCATGCGTCAAGAAATGAAAAAGCTTCCAGAGAAAGAACGAACTGTTCTTGTGTTGTATTACGAAGAGAATCTCACACTTGCCGAAATTGGCGATGTACTCGGTGTAACCGAAAGCAGAGTGTCACAGATTCATACGAAGGCGGTACTGCAATTGCGGTCACGACTTCGTGCCGCCGAAATTGATTGAGTTCGTTGCTGCGCTGTGCGCGCTTATGTTGCCAACACAGTTTGTGGTTACCGATTCGTTTCGCCCACCGGCTTGTACGTGGTGCGCGGGTAATCGTGGAATCGAATACGCCACGCCACCCCGAGCCCCCGTGCATTCCGCGGCGAGTGGGGAAGTCACCTTTGTTGGGTCTGTGGCTGGAACGTTGTATGTAGTGGTCCGCTCCACGAACGGGGTGTTGGTCACCCACGGGCGCCTGGAAAGCTCGCAGGTCCGAGCAGGAGACCGCGTATTTGCGGGCTTTCGTATTGGAACCTCGAACGGTGGCTTGTACATCGGGGTAAGGCGACTTGGCACATATCTCGACCCAACGACCTGTGCAGCCTTAGGCAATAACCCAAGCGGGCTAAGGCCCCGAGCCGTTTTGGTGCCGATACACTCACACGGGCCGTAATTCCGCGGTGCAGTACCAAATTCACATACTTGAGTTCCACCCTGTGGTCGTGAAAGCGCCGGGACTCAAGTTTCTTAACCACAGGAGAGGAGATAGTCATGGCAATCGTCAGCATGCGCCAAATGCTTGAGGCAGGCGTTCACTTCGGACACCAAACCCATCGTTGGAACCCACGAATGAAGCGGTTCATTTTTGGTGAGCGCAACGGCATTTACATCATCGATCTTGAGCAGACGCTCGATCGCGTGGATGCGTCGTACAAGTTTGTTCGCGACATGGTCGCAAACGGCGGAAGCATCTTGTTCATCGGAACAAAGAAGCAAGCACAAGATCCAATTAAGTTTTTCGCAGACAAGTGCGGCATGCCGTACATCAATGAGCGTTGGTTGGGTGGAATGCTCACCAACTTCGACACCATTTCAAAGCGTGTTCAGAAGATGCAGGACTATGAGCGCATGCGCGACACCGGCGAATTTGAACTGATGCCAAAGAAGGAAGCCCTTCTCATCTCGCGTGAACTTGAGAAGTTGCAGAAGAACCTTTCCGGTATTCGCAACATGTCACGTCGTCCAACGGCAGTGTTCATTATCGACACGATGAAGGAAAGCATTGCAGTAACCGAAGCCAACAAGCTTGGACTTCCGGTAATCGCAGTGGTGGACACCAACGTGAACCCAGACCTCATCACGTTCCCAATTCCAGGTAACGATGACGCAATTCGCGCGAACGAATTGATGGCTCGCGTTATTTGCGAAGCCGTAATTGAAGGTCGATTCATTGCTGAAAAGACTTCTGGTCGTTCATCGGCACCTGCCGCTGCACCAGCACCACGTAGCGCAGAAGAGCAAGCAGCATTCGAAGCTCAGCAAGAAGCTGCTCGCAAGTCTGCAGCAGAAGCACAAGCACAGCGTGATGCACGTGTTGCATCCGCAACCGAAACAAAAGTTGAAGGCTGATCATGTCGTTTACCGCTAAAGACGTTGCTTCACTACGCGCCACAACAGGTGCGGGAATGATGGATTGCAAGAAGGCGCTTGAAGAAAATGGTGGAGACATCGAAGCGTCAAAGCAGTGGTTGCGTGAAAAGGGCCTTGCAGCAAGTGCAAAGCGTGACGACCGCGAAAGCGCACAGGGTGTTGTGGCTGTAAAAGTCACTGGCAATGTTGCTGCAATCGTGAAACTCAAGTGCGAAACCGACTTTGTTGCAGGCAGCGAGCAGTTCATTGCAGAAGCCGAAGCATTGGCCGATTTGGTTATTGCCAAGGGTGAAGCAGCAGTGGGCGAGCGCAATCAACAACTTGAAGACCTCAAGATCTTGCTCAAGGAAAAGATTGACCTCGGCGACGTGATTCGTTTCGAAGCTGCATCGGGCAATGTTCTCGACTTCTACTCACACATTCAAGGTGGTCGCGGTGTAAACGGCGTCATTGTTGAAATGTCCGGTGCAACGCAAGAGCTCGCACACGACATTGCAGTGCATATTGCATTTGCTCGTCCGAAGTATTTGAAGAAGGACGATGTTCCAGCAGACGTCATTGCTGCCGAGCGCGCAACCCTTGAAACGGTTACACGCAACG
>JBEAOI010000086.1:0-8155 GCA_041165005.1 Actinomycetota bacterium | reverse complement strand
ATTTCTCTCATTGGAATACTTTTTGTTGCATTGCCTGGGTCGCTGTTTGGCGTGCTTGGCTTCTTGTTTCTCCTCGTTGCACTGCCAGTACTCCCCATGCTTGGAGTACCCGCAGTTTCTTCGAACACGACGTACTTGCTGGCGTTTTTCCTCAGCATGGTGCTGTGGTTTGCCGTTGGACATGTTTCAGCACTTCGCGCAACGCGTAGAGCAGTATCGGGTTGGCCAGAGTGGATACAAGAGTTTCGGCCATTTGCAATTGGCATTTGGATAGGAGCACTGCTCTCGCTAGCAATCAGCACTGTCGTGCTGGGCGCCCTGTAATTCGGCATTTACACCCCGACCAGTTTTCGCATTGCGTCAAACTTTGCGGGGCCAATTCCCTTTACATTCAAAAGGTCTTCCGGAGAACCAAAAGGACCATTTGTTGTTCGGTAGTCAACAATTGCTTGTGCCGTACTTGGACCAATGCCAGGCAATGCATCAAGTTCGGCTACCGAAGCACGATTGATATTCACCACACCGCCGGAATCTGGCGAGCTTTGCGTTGATTGAACGCCATTCATGCCCGGTTGGGGTCGAGCAAATACGGGACGCTCGGCTGATCCTTTCGTGGGGACATAGATCTGCGAAGAATCAATGAGCGGCGTTGCCAAATTGATGACTTCTAAGTCGGCGCGTGCGGTTGCGCCACCCGCAGCAAGCACAGCATCGATCATTCGTGCACTGGTTGACAAGGTGTACACACCAGGATTTTTCACTTCGCCAGCAACGTGAACCACGATATTTACCGATGCAAGCGCGCTAGTTGGCAAAGACACAGCAACACCGCCAGCAAGCGATGTTGCTGTATACGAAATAGAGGATTCGACAGGTGCGGGCGGAACACGCACTACCCACCATGCACCGACAGCAACTACGACTACCGCTACTGCAGTTGAGATGATTCGACGAAATCCGAACCACTGAAGTTGTTCAATGAGCCGCTGATGCACGGCTAGATGTGTGCGAACTTAGAAGAGCTGTGCAGTCAGTTTTCTTCGATGCGCAACCGTGCGCGGGTCTTGAGTTCCCATGATTTCAAGAATCTCCAGATAACGAGATTTAGCAACTTCGTCAGTTTTCACTTGCGGAAGCAATCCTGCAAGCTCATTGTCAAAATCATCATTAATGACAAATGGTTCGGGTTCGGAAGCGACCTGCGCCACAGCTTGCAGCCCAGCCTCACCTAAAGGAATGAGGGCTTCAACAATTTCTTTAATGGCATGATCTGGCCTCACACCAACGAAATGATCCATCACTGCACCATCTTTCATGATGAAGACTGCAGGAATGCTTTGCACTTGAAAGGCCATCGAAATTGACGGATTCTCATCAACGTTGACTTTCGCCAACACCACTTTTCCATTCGTGGCATCACAATGCTTTTCCAAAATTGGACCAAGTGTTTTGCACGGCTCGCACCATGGCGCCCACAGATCCACAATGACGGGAACCGAATTCGAACGCTCGAGTACTTCAACCTGAAACGTTGCGTCGGTGACGTCAATAGCCATAATCGGAACGCTACAGCCAACGCCCAGTTTGGCTTCGTAAATGATGTGAGGAATGACTAGTTTGGCGGTGATGAATTCGCCTCAGTCAGCGCCCGCGGGAATACGCGAAGACCGAGTTTCGGCCTGGCTGACAGCAAACATCGCCGGCGCAACCGCACCGTTTTCATACGAACTGATTGCAGGTGGCCACTCAAACCTCACATTCAAGGTGACTGATGCTTTGGGCAATCGCTACGTGCTGCGACGCCCTCCACTCAGTCATGCTCTGGCAAGTGCTCACGACATGGGTCGTGAACACCGAATCATTTCTGCTCTTCATGACTCGCAAGTGCCAGTTGCACCAGCGCTCGGTTTATGTACCGACGTTGAGGTAAACGATGCGCCGTTTTATGTGATGCATTTTGTTGACGGATTGATTGTTCGTGATAACGAAACCGCACGCCGCGACCTGACCGAAGCAACACGACTTCACGCAAGCAACTCGCTCATTGACACGATGGCAAAGATTCATCAAGTTGTTCCGAGCGAAGTTGGACTTGGCGAACTCGGACGACACGAGGGTTACATCGAACGACAGTTAAAGCGTTGGTACGGACAGTGGAACGCGTCAAAAACTCGTGAGTTACCTGCAATCGACCGAGTGCATGACGAGCTGTTGAAGCGAATTCCGGAACAAGGTCCAGCAACCATCGTGCACGGCGACTATCGCTTAGATAACTGCATGATTGATGCTGCAGGAAACATCGTCGCCGTTTTGGACTGGGAACTGTGCACCCTTGGCGACCCAATGGCCGACCTTGGACTGTTGATGGTGTATTGGACTGGCCCACAAGACGACGCCGGCGCAAATAATTTCGCAACCACCACAGCACCTGGTTTTTTAAATCGTCAGCAGCTTGCAGAACGATATTCGCAAGCATCTGGCCGTGACATTTCACACCTCGACTTTTATGTTTCGTTTGCGTATTGGAAACTGGCATGCATTATTGAAGGTGTTTACGCAAGGTATATCTCTGGCGCAATGGGCGAACACGACCCACATGCCTTTGATGCATTCAAAACTCAGGTAGAAACTGCAGCAGAAAAAGCCGAGCAGTTGCTTTCGCGTCTACACTGACGCCTGGAATGACCGACTACAGAATCTCCCCCGATTTCGACGGAAAACTGCCCGAACTGAAGCAACCAATCTTGGTTGCCATGATGACCGGCTGGATAGATGCAAGCGCCGCAGCAGCCGCCGCAATGGAAACTCTGATTACCGAGACCAACGCAATTCCACTCATCGAGTTTGATGGCGACACCTTCGTGGATTACCGCGCTCGCCGACCGCTCATGCAATTGCGAGATGGCGTGATCACCAAACTTGACTGGTCAGCTCCACGGATCATGGTTGGACATGACGCAAACAATGAACCAGTTTTGTTGCTCACCGGCCCAGAACCAGACTCGCGTTGGCAACATTTCGCACAATGCGTTGTTGAACTCAGCGAGAAACTGAACGTTCGTCGCATGTTGGGCATGGGCGCCTACCCAATTGCCACACCGCACACACGTGCCGTGAAGATTTCGTGCACTTCTCCAGATGCGCACTTATCATCGCTTCTTCCATTCATTAAAAGTTCGGTAGATGTGCCCGCAGGCATGGAGGCCGTGCTCGAGCAAGCAATGTTCAATGCCGGAATTCAATCCGTTGGCCTATGGGCGCAGGTACCTCACTATGTGGCTTCCATGAGTTACCCAGCAGCAGCAGCCGCACTCATTGCAGCGGTTTGTGACACCGGAGGTATCTCTATAAACGGTGAGGGACTGCTTCAGCAGGCTGGTGCTCAACGCGAACGTCTGGACGAATTAGTTCGAGGCAATAGTGAACACTTAGCAATGCTTGCCCAATTAGAAACTGCCTTCGACACCACGCATAGCGACAATGGCATACCAACTTCGGGATTCGGTGGTGGGCCGTTGCCAAGTGGTGACGAACTTGCTGCCGAACTTGAGCAATTTCTGCGGGACAACCAAGCGGACTAGGTCTACCCCCTGTTTGCCAAACTACGATTGGACACGCAGCATTGATTCGGGGGAACTGTATGCAAGAAAGTTCGAAGAAAGATTTCGTAGAAGCACTTGCGCGAGGACTTGAAGTCATTCGATCTTTTGATCGACTGCACATGAAGCAGACCATCTCACAAATTTCAGAACGAACACTGCTTGCTCGACCAACTGTTCTTCGATTATTGCTCACATTGGAAGAACTTGGTTACGTGCGCAGCCAGGACAATATGTATTCACTCACCCCAAAAGTGGTGGACCTAGGCATGGCATACATTTCCGCTCTAGGTCTCTACGGGGTAGCAAAACCGCATATGGAATTGCTCTCTAAACAAGTTGATCAGACTGTCTCGCTTGCAGAGCTTGACGGCAGTGACATCGTGTACACAGGTCGCGTAGAGGTACCAAAAATTGTCAGCGTTGGCGTGACTGTTGGTGCGCGACTACCTTCCGCAAGTACTGCATTGGGTCGAGTGCTCCTTGCAGCAATTCCCGATTCTGAGCTACCTGACGTTCTCAGTACACCGACAATGTCAATGTATTACCCACGCACCAATTTCACAGCTGAACAATTGCGTCCGCGACTTGAGCGCGTGCGGGCAAATGGCTGGGCCGAAAGCGACGAAGACCTGCAATACGGCGTGCACGCAATTGCTGCCCCTATTCGTTCTGAAGAACTCTCTGTAGTTGCAGCGATTGGTATTGGCGTACACACTTCGGAAGTGACAAAAGATGTCATCCGTGATAAGTATTTGCCACTGCTACTTGATGCAGCAAAAGGAATTGAACATGACTGGCGTAAGTGCGCAGAGCTACCCAATTCAATGGCCGCAATAAACTTGGATGGCCTGCAGTTATTGCATTTGCGTCGAGAAAAAGCATGAAACTCGATGGAGGCATCTCCAGCAATCTGACGAACGCCGCATCATCTGCCCAAGCACTTGAGTCTGCTGGTTATTCAGGTGGATGGACCGCGGAAACCGCACACGATCCATTTTTCCCCTTGTTACTAGCAGCAGAGCACACGTCGAATCTTGAAATAGGCACGTCCATTGCAGTTGCCTTCGCACGCAACCCCATGACCTTGGCAAACATTGGCTGGGACTTGCAGTCGTACTCCCAAGGCAGATTCATCTTGGGGCTCGGCAGCCAGATCAAGCCCCACATCACCAAGCGATTCAGCATGGAATGGAGCCACCCTGCTCCGCGCATGCGCGAAATGATTCAAGCGATACGGGCTATTTGGGGAACGTGGCTCACCGGCGAACCGCTGCAATTTCGTGGTGAGTTTTACACCCACACCCTGATGACCCCGTTCTTCACTCCCGATAAACGCGACCTAGGAAACTTTGGGGTTCCAAAGATCTTTCTTGCAGGCGTTGGTGAACTGATGACCGAGGTTGCTGGCGAAGTGTGCGACGGGTTTATCTGCCATGGCTTTACCACCGAGCGCTACCTACGCGAAGTGACGCTTCCCGCTTTAGCCAGAGGTCGCGCAAAAGCCGGCAAGACGATGGATGATTTTGAAATAGTCGGCCCAAGTTTTGTCGTCACAGGTTCCAACAATGAAGAAATGAACACCGCAGCATCTGGAACTCGTCAGCAAATTGCGTTCTATGGAAGCACCCCTGCGTATAGCGGGGTTCTTGAACTGCATGGCTGGGGCGAACTGCAAGGGCAATTGAATTCGCTTTCCAAAGTTGGCAAGTGGGAAGAAATGGGAAATCTCATTACCGATGAAATTCTGAACACGTTCGCAGTTGTCGGATCACCTGAACAAATTGCGCCAGAGCTGAACAAGCGATATGGCGATGTGATTGACCGGTTGAGCTTCTATGCACCGTATTCAAGCGACCCTGCGCGCTGGACTCAAGTGATTCACGACCTCAAGTCGATTTAGATCGTTCCTGTATCCAACTTTTTCAACATCTTCACCGCAACAACCTGTAGTTCTTCGCTGTCCTGCAGCTGTTGGGCTGCACGAACTTGGCGAGCAACACGTGGGTTTTTCACAAACCGATCTTGATGGCGCAAGAAGAAATCCCAATACAGCACGGTGAACGGACACGCATCGTCTCCCGTTCGCTTCTTCCGGTCATATACACAGCCCTTGCAGTGATCACTCATTCGATCGATGTACGCGCCACCACTGGCATAAGGCTTCGTGGCAAGCATTCCCCCGTCTGCATATTGCGACATCCCAATAACGTTCGGAACCATGACCCATTCGGCTGCATCGATGTAGCTGTTCCACATCCAGCGTGTGAACTGCTGAGGATTAATGCCTGCAATGAGCGCAAAGTTGCCGAGCACCATGAGGCGTTCAATGTGGTGAGAGTATGAACGCTCATTAACTCCAGTGAGCACCGACTTCATGCACGCCATTGAAGTTTTTTCAGGGTCAGTAAACATTGGTGGAAGATCTTTGCCTGCACCGAGTGAATTCATCTGTGCGTATTCAGGCATCCACTGCCAGTAACAGTTCCAGATGTATTCACGCCAGCCGATGATCTGGCGAATGAACCCCTCTGCCGAATTCATCGGAACTTTTCCTTCTTGGAATGCAGTTTCTGCAGCACTCACTACTTCGCCAGGCAGCAGCAGACCAACATTGAGATACGGCGAAAGCAAAGAATGCGCGAGGTGCCAGTTGGATTTCAGCATGGCATCTTCATGTTCACCAAACATTGGCAACACGCGATCAATAAAGAAACGTAAACGAGCAAGCGCGCCATCGCGCGTGGTTGCCCACTGCCCTTCAGGCAACTTGCCGAAGCAATGCTTCTGCACCGACTCAAGCACTCCCCGGTCAACTTCATCCAACTCATACCGCTGTGGTTCCGGCCAGCGATCGTGCCCGGTTTTTGGTGGTGGCTGGCGATTCTCTTCGTCAAAGTTCCATCGACCACCCGCCGGTTCATCGCCATCCATCAACACATGCAGACGCTTGCGCTGCCAGCGATAGAAGTCCTCCATCTTGATTGACTTTCGAGTTCCAAGAAATGCTTGATACTGATCGGGGTGACAAAGAAATTGGTTTGACGGAACGATTCGAGCCCCAAGCGCTTCGACCAGCCGGCGAGCACCATAACTGTTCGGCTCGGTAGCAATCACTTCGTCAGGTTGAAATTCAAGAACGTGTGAGTCATACCCGTCGCGCATTGAATTGGCGAAGCGGTAGTCAACATGAAATCCTTCAGCGCGCAATTCGTTGGCAAACTTGCGCATAGAAGCCACAATGAAATGCGCGCGTTGAACATGCCACTTGCGTGAAGCAATTTTCGAAGTTGATTCGATAAACAGAACCCGATGCGTTGTCGGAGATGCACCAGCCAATGCGCCAATTCCACGATTCAGTTGGTCGCCGAAGACCCAAATTGTCGGCAAACTCATTGCTTCAGCGTAAAGCAATGGGCTTGACCATGAATTACTCTGCACAGATATGAGTCGCGTTGCCCAGACCAAGAACGGTTTCGCCCCAAAGACATGTGCAACCTGCAACCGCCCGTTTGAGTGGCGGAAGAAATGGGCGAAAGACTGGGAGCAAGTTCGTTATTGCAGTGACCGGTGCAAACCATGACCGAATCTTCAAGTCAATTCTCCGAATTCATCGGGGTGTATAACGCCGAATCGACAGTGTTGGGTGAGGTTTCTTACTGGATTGGCGCCCGTTTAGGCCTGCGTCATTGCTCGCTCTGCGACATTACGCACGGACTGTTTACAAAACGATCGGAGTGGCAAGAATGCGAGTCTGCACTACCTATTCCGTTCACCACATTTCACATCAACGATGCTCCAGCAGAGGTAACGCAAGCAGCGAATGGAAATTACCCGATTGTTCTTGGCAGAAATCAGTTAGGTATTCACCTGGTTCTTGATGCCGATGAATTGGAGCAGTGCAATGGCTCGCCGCAGGAACTACTGAACAGACTTCAGTCGTTATGACTCAAGCCCGTGCAGCCACGCCTGTACGTTAAGGCCAAGGTTCGCCAAGTCGTAACCGCCTTCTTGTAGCACCACAGTTGGCAGATTCAGTCCACGCACGCGAGCACCACTGCGGGCAAACCCATCCCGCGTTACTGCCAGGTCGCAAATTGGATCGGTGACATATGTGTCGAGACCCAACGAAACGATGAGTAGCGAAGGACCGAATGCCTCAATTGCTTCACAAGACTTGTCAAGCGCATCAAGAAACATGTCGTCATCTGTTTTTGCAGCGAGTGGAATGTTTGTTGTAGATCCGCGGCCCTTGCCTTCACCCAATTCATCTGCGAATCCCGTGATGTATGGATAAGCGCGACGTGGGTCGCCATGCAGCGACACATACTGAACATCGTCACGTCCGTAAAAGATTTGCTGCGTGCCATTGCCATGGTGATAGTCCACATCGAGCACGGTCACCTTTGCGCCTGTGGTTGAAGCCACGTAGTGTGCCGCAACAGCAGCGTTATTGAAGAAGCAATACCCGCCGTACAAATCGGTTGTGGCGTGATGACCCGGTGGACGACACAACCCGTACGAAAACTTGTCCCCGCTGAGCACCAATTGCGTTG
>JBEAOI010000085.1:0-5809 GCA_041165005.1 Actinomycetota bacterium | reverse complement strand
AACTGATCGCGGGATTACGCGCAACACCAGGATTCAGTGAAAATGATTAAACGTTTACTATTTGCAGTTGGATTACTCGCCGTCCTAGTTGGCTGCGGATCATCTTCGTCATCGGAGGAAGCAATGCTGACAGCAAAAACCGTCATTATTGATGTACGGACACCAGCAGAATTTGCGGAAGGTCACGTGGAGGGATCTATCAATCTTGATCTTGAAAGCGGTCAATTTGAAGCTGAACTACCTAACTTGGACCCCGCACAGCCTTACATCGTGTACTGCCGAAGCGGCCGCCGCTCAGGGGTAGCAGTAGAGATCATGAAAGCCAGTGGATTTACTCAGATAACTGACTACCAAACACTTGAAAATGCGGCGAATAAGACGGGACTTCCCATTATTGAATAATGTTGGTGTGTAGCCACTCACGAGAACAGGAATCCACCATGTCAACTATCAACCTCACAGTCGAAACCTTTGAAGAAACTGTCATGGCAGACGGAATTACGCTGGTGGATTTCTGGGCCGAGTGGTGCGGGCCATGCAAAATGTTTGGTCCTATTTTCGAAAAAGCCGCCGAAGCAAATACTGATATTCGTTTTGCAAAAGTTGATACTGAAAACAATCAGGAACTTGCCGGTGGAATGGGCATTCAGTCAATTCCAACCATCATGGCGTTTCGTGATGGCGTGATGTTGTTTAGCCAGCCAGGTGCAATGCCTGCAGCGTCTCTTGATCAACTGATTGATGCGATTCGCAAAGTCGATATGGATGATGTTCGTAAGCAGATCGCCGAAGCAGAGGCTGCGAACAACAACGAATAGTTACTTCATTGATGAGTTGATGAATATTCCAAGCACGGTGAACATGGCACCCATTGTGCCAATCGTGGCTCCAAAGAACTTCCATCCAGTGGCATATATATAGTCCTTTAGCGAAGACTCAAGCGATGTAATTCGCTCGTTCGTTGTGAAGAGTCGTTCGCTAGTTTCCGTAATCCGGTTGCCTAGTCGTTCGCTTGTTTCGTTTAGTCGTTCGTTTGTTTCGGATATCTGGTTGCCTAGTCGTTCGCTAGTTTCTGTTATCCGACTATCCAACTGATCTCTCACTGCGGAGATGCGCTCAATAAGTGCGGATTCAGATTTCATCACTCGCAGCTCTACCCGAAGTGCGAGGATTCGAACATCACCTCTAGTGGCTGGTTCATGTGAGTTGCCATGAAGGTCTTCGTCGACCTGATGTTGGAATTCGTTGTCCATGAGGGTTCCTGATGCAGTTGGATTCATGTGGCACATGTGTGCGAGGACAACCAGGGTTGACTGCCAAAGTGTTACATAAGCAGTGCTTTGGCTGTCAAGTACTGCTCTTTTGAGCAAGAATTGCTCCGTGAAAGAACCGCGCTTAGTGCCATTGGAGCACGATGCAGTTTTGGCGTTGTGTCAAATATTGGGGATCATGCTTGACCAGCTATTTGATGGCGAGGGTGGGTATGGCTGGAGTTCTGAAAAAATTCTGGACTTAGAGTCACGACTTATGGCGCCCGGAGAAGACGAAGGTGTCATATTGGGCATTGATGACGCAGCACTGCTTTTGCAAGGCATGGCCTTCACCGAAGTGATGTCCCAGGAGTTTCCCTGGATTGACACCGTCAGGTGGGTGACTGACTTTGTCACTGAAGAGTTGCGAAAACATTGGTCGGAAGAAGAGTGGCGAAGTATTACCTAGCCCCTAATCATGTATTGTGACTCACGTGAATTGGCTATCAGACCCAGCCGCTTGGACGGCACTCGCAGCGCTTTTAACTCTTGAAATTGTTTTGGGCGTTGACAACGTAATTTTCATTTCTATTCTTGCGTCAAAGCTTCCAGCTGATCAGCAAGATCGAGCACGTCGCACGGGCATTCTCGCAGCGGCTGGAATGCGCCTATTGCTGTTGCTAGCTGTTGGCTGGATCGTCACGCTGAAGACCGAGTTGTTCTCCATTGGAGACCTTGGCTTTAGCGGTAAGGAACTCATCTTGCTAGCAGGTGGACTCTTCCTCATTTTTAAGGCGACGAAAGAAATTCATCACAAACTAGAAGGTGAAGCCGATCATGTTTCTTCGCGTGTGGCTCCAACGTTCGCCGCAGTGATTGCACAAGTCATGATTCTCGACCTCGTGTTTTCCATCGACTCCGTAATCACCGCCGTGGGAATGACCCCATACGTGCCGGTCATGGTCATTGCAATTGTTGCCTCGGTAGGGGTCATGCTGGTGGCATCGGGGCCGATTTACCGATTTGTCAACAATCATCCTTCCGTGAAGGTGCTCGCGCTGGCTTTCTTGTTGTTAATCGGAATGACGCTCATCGCAGAAGGCTTTGGGCAGAAGATACCGAAGGGGTACATCTACGCAAGCATGGCTTTCTCTGTTCTTGTTGAGCTTCTCAACATTGGTGCACGCCGAAAAAACAAGGCTCAGCCTGTGCACCTGTATGAAAAGATGCGCCCCACCGAGTAGGCTGTTGCAAAGAAGGGGAGTATCCCCGCAGGTTCGCCTGCGAATCGAGGTCGTCAATACGGTTAACACCCGGCCCGATTGAAAGGGAGAGACCTTCGGAAATTAAGCGATTATTCCGAAGGAGTCTCATGTCTAATTCTGTTGCCGCAACCATTCCTGCTCATGTTCGTTCGTTTGCAGAAGTAGCCGCATCGCTCAATGTTGATTTAAGCCAAGGCCTTTCTTCAACCGAGGTGGACAAGCGTCGTGCCGAATTCGGCGTTAATCAGCTAGCAGAATCCAAGCGCCGCCCAGCGTTACTGCGGTTCCTCGATCAGTTTCGAGACGTTCTTATTCTCATTCTTTTGGGTGCCGCAGTTATCAGTTACGTCGTATCGCGCGAACTAAAAACACCGCTTGTCGTTTTGGTTGTAGTGCTGCTCAATTCAATTATTGGTTTTGTGCAAGAGCAGCGTGCAGATGCGTCGCTTAATGCATTGAAAAAGATGCTTGCATCAAACACGCGTATCCGAAGAGACGGAAAAGTGATCTCGGTGCCATCTGGCGATGTAGTGCCCGGAGATGTGGTGCTGGTTGAAGCTGGCGATCGAATACCTGCAGATGGACGACTTGCGGTTGCAATAAATCTGGAGATCGATGAGTCTGCTCTCACTGGTGAAAGCCAGCCTGCAGCGAAATGGACTGATGCGGTTGCGCGTCCAGATGTAACTATTGGAGACCGCACTTGCATGGCGTATATGAACACCACGGTTACACGTGGTCGCGCCGAACTAGTTGTTACATCAACTGGAATGTCAACAGAGATCGGTCGAATTGCTGGTTTGCTTCGCGCTACAGAAACTGATCAGTCGCCGTTGCAGAAGCAACTTGAAGGCCTCGCTCACAGCCTTGCAAAGTTGTCTGGGCTAATCGTTGCAGCAGTAGTGGCAATTGGTTTATGGCGGGGAGACGATCTTTCGTCCGTGTTGAACATGGCAGTTGCGCTTGCAGTTGCAACTATTCCAGAAGGATTGCCTGCTGTAACCGCAGTAACTCTTGCAATTGGTGTGTCAACAATGGCACGGAAAAATGCGATTGTTAAGCGTTTGGCAAGTGTTGAAACGCTCGGATGCACCAGTGTTATTTGCTCGGATAAGACAGGAACTCTGACACTCAATGAAATGACTGCACGTCGCCTGATTTCTGAAGGTGTTGAGCGCACGGTTTTAGGCGAGGGATATTCACCAGATGGTGAAATTTCCGACATTAAAAATGATGCCCCATTTGCACTTGAAAATGCATTGACCGGAATGGCGCTGTGCAGCGATGCAGTGATCCACGAGTCAAATGGCGAATGGAATCTTGTGGGCGACCCTACTGAAGGAGCGCTCGTAGTGTTGGCCATGAAGGGCGGTGTTGATATTGAAGGCACCCGAGCAAGTCATAGGCGTATTGCAGAAGTGCCATTTGATTCAACGTTGAAGTTCATGGTTACATTCCACCGCATTGCAACAACAAGTGGAACCGAAGTGGTTCGCATGTTCGTAAAGGGTGCACCAGATGTAATTCTTGACCGTTCAACAACGGTGATTGGCAGGGGTGGATCTGCCTTAACGATGCAGGAAAATCACGCCCAATTGCTTGACCACAACAATCGACTAGCCGATGAAGGCATGCGAGTAATTGCCATTGCTCAACGTGACCTCACGATTGAAGCATGGAATGAATTTGAGTCAAGCGAATTGCCGCCAGTTGACTTAGCTAACGACTTGGTTCTGCTTGCGCTGGTGGGCATTGTTGATCCACCACGACCTGAAGCAAAGCTGGCGATTGCCGAAGCAAAGCAGGCGGGAATAGCAGTAAAGATGATCACTGGAGACCATGCGTCCACTGCATCGTCCATTGGTCGTGAATTGGGACTAATTGAAGGCAATTCGGTCGCCATGACTGGAACAGAGATTGACACGGTGAGCGATGAAGAACTTGACGCTCGCATTGAACACGTTTCGGTGTTTGCTCGTGTTGCGCCAGAGCACAAGATTCGTTTGGTAACTGCGCTACAGCGCAAGGGCCACATTGTGGCAATGACTGGCGACGGAGTAAACGACGCGCCTGCATTGAAGAAGTCTGATATTGGCGTAGCAATGGGAATCACGGGAACTGAAGTGACGAAGGAAGCAGCAACAATGGTGCTTACCGACGACAACTTCGCCACGATTGTTGGTGCCGTCAAACAAGGTCGAGCCATTTACGACAACATCGTTAAGTTTGTGCGTTTTCAACTAAGCACCACATTGGGCTTTGCAATTCTGTTTCTTGCCACGTCAATCACCGGTATCGCTGGCGGTAAACCATTTGCAGCAATTGCAGTGTTGTGGGTGAACATGATTATGGACGGGCCACCAGCAATGGCGCTTGGACTGGATCGTCCTGATTCTGACGTGATGCAACGCAGTCCGCGACCAAAAGAGGAACGCATCCTTACTCGAAACAGGTGGGTGGCAGTGTTGTTCGCATCGTTGGTAATGGCGGTGGGAACTCTTCTTGTATTGGTGATTGCTCCGGGAGAAGAGGCAGCAGCAGGTGTGGCAACAGTGGCAGGAACAATGGCATTCAACACGTTCGTGCTGTTCCAGTTCTTCAATATTCTCAATGTGCGCAACGATAGGAACACGGTGTTCCGCCAAGACACGTTTGGCAACCGTTACCTCTGGACGGCGCTTGGCGCAGTTATCGCTCTACAAATTGGCGTGACTCACTGGGGTCCAATGCAACGACTATTTGATACAACTTCAATTTCGCTAGCGCAGTGGGGTTTGTGTGTGGTTGTTGCGTCGAGCATCATCTTCTTTGAAGAACTACGAAAGTTCATTATTCGTAGAGCGAGTTAACGCAATCCAAATCGCGCAGATACCGCACACTGTCCAGGCCAGCGTACGAATAAGGTTCGCTGTCATCAATTGATCATGGATTGATTTGTCAAAACCGTCTGCGAGCTTTGCGTGTGCCGGTGCTGACCAAAATCCGCTGATTACAAGTACCACGGCCATTGCCGCACCGTTGATGACTGCTGGTACTTTCCATGCTTTGTAACCGCCCAAAAAGGCAAGTGCAAGAACTCCAAGCAAGGTGAAACCTTCGGTCAACCAAGGAATAAATAGCAATTTTCCAATTCGTGCAACATGTTCTGCTTGAAAGCTGATGTACGTGGACTCGCCAACGTAGGCAAACAGTGGGTAATGGACATAATGAATGGTCCAGATGAGTCCAACCATAAACAATGTTGCAGCACTATGAATAACGACCAGCGTGCGTGAATTGCGTTGTAAGGCTTCC
>JBEAOI010000084.1:0-5025 GCA_041165005.1 Actinomycetota bacterium | reverse complement strand
CACGATGATGCGCTTTGCACCGTCATTCAGGGCAGTGTCAATCAATTCGCCAGTGCCAATGGTTGATGCAGCGATGACGTCATTGTGTAACTTTCCGCCAACCAAACTGAGACCTGAAGCTTGCGCCATTTCAATTACGGCAAGGTCGCGCGAGAATCGCCACTGTGCGTCTACGGGCTGGCCAAGAGGGTTGGTGACGCGATTCGTACGATTTGGTCCGCCAAGAACTTCAAGCGTTCCCTCCCCACCATCTGCAATAGGCAGCTCGATGCATTCATGTCCATTTTCCCAACAAGCGTGACCAATGGAAGCAGCGACTTGTGCGGCAGTTGCGGTTCCTCGAAATTTATCGACGGCTGCAAGTACACGCATGCCTCATAGGTTAGGTTGCGCGACCTAACATGACCAATGATGTATCTACGAGGAAGACTCCAATGGTCTCTGCTCGTTATTTCTGTTGTGAGCGGAATCATCGCGGTTATGTTGTCTCGCCAAGACGGCGGAGATTCAATTTCCGTGACAACCACGGTGGAATCAACAATTCCTCAAACAACAACAACCGTGTATCAAGAACCGGTGTTGTACACCGTTGAACCGGGAGATTCGCTCTTTGGAATTGCCGAAAGATTTAGCCTCAATATGGCTGAACTCATGAACATCAATGGCATTACAGACCCTGATCGGGTTGATGCAGGTCAAGTGTTGAAGTTGCCAGCTGCGACAGGTTTCGTTGCAGTTGCCGGCTCGACAACAATGCTGCCGTAGTTATTGTTGCGACTTGCGATACGTCGCAGCGATCTGCGCAATGTCGCGCATGATGCGTGCGATATCAAAATCTTTTGGCGTGTAAATAGCTGTTACGCCATTTGCAAGCAAATTGTCACGATCTGATTCTGGAATGATTCCGCCAAGCACCACTGGTGCAGTTACTCCCACTGCAGCAAGCTCGGCAATGACATCGGGAACAAGCTGCAAATGTGAACCGGACAAGATGGAAAGTCCAACAACATCTGGATCTTCGTCGCGAGCTGATGCAGCAATTTGTGCGGGAGTCAAGCGAATACCTGAATACACCACTTCCATTCCCGAATCACGTGCTGCAACCGCAATCTGTTCTGCGCCACTGGAATGTCCATCTAGACCAGGCTTGGCAACCAAGAACTTCGGTGGTCCACCAGGAATCGAGCGCACAAATTCAGCTACGTCGGCGAGTTCACTCGTGCGTCGACCCGCAGCAGCGCCAACCCCAGTAGGGGCACGGTATTCACCAAATACTTGACGGAGCACTTCGCCCCATTCACCCGTGGTTCCGCCTGCTTTTGCCAATTCGACAGAGGCATCCATGATGTTGGTGCCGGTTTCGGCGGCGGTGCGGAGTGCAGCAAGTGCTGAATCCACAGCTTTTTGGTCTCGAGCTGAGCGCCATGCGATCACATCGTCAATCATTTGCTGCTCTACGCGATGATCAACTTTCAAAATGTTGTCGGCACCACTCAGTGGTGAATCGGTTGATTCAGTAAATCGATTCACTCCAACAACGGTTTGTTCGCCAGTCTCAATGCGACGTGTTCGCTCAGCCATTGACGACACAAGGCGGCCCTTCAACGAATCCACAGCGTCGAACGCGCCGCCCATGTCGACAATTTCATTCATTTCATTCCACGCAGCGTCGCGCAGTTCTGCGGTACGTGCTTCAATCACGTGTGATCCATTAAAGATGTCTTCGTGCTCGAGCAAATCGGTTTCAAATGCGAGCACTTGTTGCATGCGTAATGACCACTGTTGATCCCATGGGCGGGGAAGACCTAGTGCTTCGTTCCACGCAGGTAATTGCACGCTTCGAGCACGCGCAGATTTTGAAAGCGTGACCGCCAACATTTCCAACACAATGCGCTGAATATTGTTTTCTGGTTGCGCTTCAGTAAGGCCAAGTGAATTCACTTGTACGCCGTAACGGAAACGGCGAGCACGTTCATCGGTTATGCCGTACCGCTCGGCACCAATGCGGTCCCACAGTTCGGTGAATGCGCGCATCTTGCACACTTCTTCAACAAAGCGGATGCCGGCATTGACGAAAAACGAAATAGAAGCAAACACCTGCGGGAACTGTTCGTCGCTTACCTGTCCACTTGCGCGAACGGCATCAAGAATGTCGATTGCGTTTGCCAGTGAGAAGGCAATCTCTTGAACAGGTGTAGCACCAACTTCTTGTAAGTGGTACGAGCACACATTCATCGGGTTCCACTTCGGCGCATTCTGCGAGCACCACACGATCATGTCAACGATGATTCGACGTGATGCAGCCGGTGGGAAAATGAAGGTTCCTCGCGAGAGGTATTCCTTCAAGATGTCATTTTGAGTAGTTCCGCGAAGCTGCGAGGTGACTGCACCCTGCTCTTGCGCGTTGGCGACAAACAAGGCAAGCAACCAAGCGGCTGGCGCATTGATTGTCATCGACGTGTTCATGTCTGCAGGCGGAATTCCATTGAGCAACGTGCGCATGTGTCCAAGGTGAGCAACAGGCACGCCAACTTTGCCAACTTCGCCTCGGGCCAAAATGTGGTCGGGGTCGTATCCCGTTTGGGTAGGGAGGTCGAATGCGATCGACAAACCCGTTTGGCCCTTTGCCAGGTTCATTCGGTATAACTCGTTTGATGCTGCAGCGGTGGAGTGACCCGAATAGGTGCGCATCAACCAGGGTTCGTCGCGGCGATTGGCCATAAATAAAGGTTACGGGTTAAGTGCCACTGAAAGACGATGGAGGTACTCGGAGCGAGGAATTTCCACTGCTCCAAGCGACTCGAGATGTGGGGTGAGCCACTGCACATCAAGCAGAGCCATGCCGTCTTGGTTCATGGTGTGAACCAGATGCATCAATGCCACTTTCGACGCGTCTCGTACGAGGTGAAACATCGATTCACCGGCAAAAAGTCGGCCAACACGCACCCCGTATAAGCCTCCAACAAGTACTTCGTTTTCGTCGAACACTTCAATGCTGTGTGCCCACCCAAGCTTGTGTAATTGAACGTATGCAGTAATGAATTGTTCGTTAATCCATCCACCAGGACGATCAGGCGAAGCGCAACCACGCATTACGCGTTCGAAGCATGTATCAATTTTGATGTGAAACTTACGCTGGCTTCGACGCATTGACCGTGTGATACGTAATGCATCGAGAGGAATAACACCTCGTTGCAAAGGAGACCACCAAGCAATGTCGTCTGCGCCGAGTGCGAGTTCAGATGACATGGGAAACACACCATTCATATATGCATGAATCAGTGTTTCTGGTTGCAGGTCTGCACCGCGACCAACCAAATCACTCTTTGGCCATTCCTTAGGCGGTGGAAACTTCCAACGACACTCGTCAAGAACCTGAGGTGTGTCGTTCCACATGAGGTTTAGTAGCTGAAAAATCCCTGCTTTGTTTTGCGGCCGAGTTTTCCTTCAGCCAACAATGTGCGAAGCGTTTTTGCGGGAACAAAGTTTTCGTCCTTGAACTCTGCATACAGCGCATCAAGGATGGACACCGATGTGTCAAGTCCAACGAGGTCAAGCAGAGCAAATGGCCCCATTGGGAAATTGCAGCCGCCCTTCATTGCCGTATCGATGTCTTCCATGTTTGCGGTACCAGCCTCAAGCATTTTTACTGCGTTGTTGAGGTACGGGAAGAGCAATGCATTAACAATGAATCCTGCGCGGTCAAGAACTTGAACTGGGTCTTTCTTGCAAGCAGCAACAAATGCGTTTGCACGAGCGATTGTTTCGTCACTTGCAGTGATCGGACGGATTACTTCAACAAGTGGCATGAGAACGGCAGGGTTGAAAAAGTGAATTCCGCACACCTTGTCTGGGCGATTCGTTGCCTCAGCCATTTTCACAACCGCAAGGGTGCTGGTGTTTGTCGCCAAAATTGCATCTGGCTTTACGATTGCATCAAGTTCTTTGAACAGAGCCTGCTTCGGAGCGAGCTCTTCAACAATGGATTCAATAACAAGATCACACGACGCGAGGTCGCTGAGCGAGTCGGTGATTCGAATGTGCGAGAGCACTTCATTTCGCTGATCAGCGGTCATTTTTTCTTTAGCGACTTGTTTGTCGAGGTTCTTTTCAATCGAAGAGAGCATCGACTTTGCACCATCAAGTGTGCGCGAGCGAACAACGACGTCCATTCCGGCGCGTGCAACGACTTCAGCAAGTCCTGCCCCCATGATTCCAGATCCACATACGCCGACGAGTTGAACATTGTTGGTTGTCATGGATGAAAACCGTACTCACAATTGGGAGATGTTTACCAACTGGTAACCGCCCTGAACGCCGATGTTTGCTGGTGCTCAGTAGGTTGAAGGTAATGATTTCGGACCAAATCGCACGCGCCATTGACCACCCCGACAGATTGGTGCAGATGGAGAGGGTGCACAATTTCCGCGACCTTGGTGGCTACCCAACGGTTAGTGGGGCAACCACGAAGTGGCGCACACTGTTTCGAGCAGATGGACTGCATCGATTGAGGGCCGATGCGGATATTGAGATCGTGGAGTCGCTTGGTTTGAAGTCGGTTATTGACTTGCGAACCAAGCGCGAGCAGCGTGAGCAGGGCATATTTCCGCTTGACGATATTGAGGTCGACTTTCACCATGTGTCCATCGTGGATGCAACTTGGTCTGATTCGAAGGAAACACCTCAGATTGATGACCCAGTCGAGTTCTTGGTCTGGGGATACCGCGATTTGCTAGAGGTTGGTTCCGAAAAATTTGCGCTTGCATTGCGAATATTGAGCAGTCAAGAAAATGTTCCTGCTGTATTTCACTGCGCCGCAGGAAAAGATCGCACGGGTGTGCTTGCAGCGCTGATCTTGTCAACCGTTGGAGTATCAGACGAATACATCTGTGCTGATTACGGTCTTACCAAGCGTGCGATTGAACGCACAGTCGCGTGGGCTAAAGAGCACCACACCGATATGGCCAAACGATGGACCACTATCAATCCCGTGTATTTGGCTGCAGAGCCACAAGCCATGCACGT
>JBEAOI010000083.1:0-3020 GCA_041165005.1 Actinomycetota bacterium | reverse complement strand
AGCTTGCAGGTACGGGTGCTGGTTCACCAGACCTCGACTTGAGCATTGAAGACCTCGACTTGAGCGAGCGTCCACGTAACTGCTTGAAGCGTGCACAGGTCAACACTGTTGGCGAACTGCTACTTCGCAGCGAAGAAGATCTATTGAACATCACCAACTTCGGTCAGAAGTCGTTGGATGAAATCAAGTTGAAGCTCGACGAACGCGGATTGTCACTGCGCATCTGATAGCGCACCAATACGCACCACTTCATAGGAGACGATGACACATGCCAGCAACACCAAGACGAGCCCGAAGCTTCGGACATAGCGCACACCATCAAAAGTTGTTGATGGCGAACCTCGCTGCATCACTTTTTGCTGCAGAGGGCATTGTGACCACCGAAGGCAAGGCCAAGGCGCTTCGCCCAATCGCAGAGAAGTTGATCACGAAGGCAATTAAGGCGCAGGGCGAAGGCCCAATGCGCATTCACCGCATTCGTCAGATTCAGTCGTACTTGAATGACAAGGAAATGACCAACAAGTTGGTCAACGTTGTTGCACCTCGCTACACCGGCCGCAATGGTGGATACACCCGCGTGCTCAAGCTTGGTCCACGCCATGGTGACAATGCACCAATGGCGCGCATCGAACTCGTCTGATTCATCATGGCCATGCGTCGTGCACGCATGACGATCGCCTACAAGGGCGATCAGTTTCACGGCTTTGCTACTAATCCTGGAGTTGACACAGTCGCGTCCACGATTGAAGGTGCACTCGCACAAATTCTGCAAGAAGAAGTAAAGATCATTCCTGCCGGTCGTACCGACGCAGGTGTGCATGCGTGGGGACAAATCATTGGCGCAGATCTGCCAGACCGCGTGAATTTGCCGGTGTTAATGAAGCAGCTGAATTCGTTGTGTGGCCCATCGATTGCCGTGCGTGAAGCAGTGTGGACAAAGCCTGACTTTCACGCTCGATATACCGCATTATGGCGTTCGTATCGCTACACCGTGTTGAATACTGAAACGCCAAACCCATTTATGGTTGATTCGGCTTGGCACATCATGAAGCCACTCAAGCTGCGAGCCATGCAACTCGCATCTGATGCAGTGATTGGCGAACATGATTTCTCGGCATTTTGTCGCAAGCCGAAACCTGCCGATGAAAATGACACGTTCGAGCACTCCATGCGTCGGCACGTGATGAACGCTGAATGGCGCGACCTCGGCGAAGGTGTGCTGAGGTTCGATATTCGGGCTAACGCGTTCTGCCATCAAATGGTCCGGGCGCTGGTCGGCACCTTCATTGAGATCGGCCTGGGCAAGCGCCCACCAAGTGATATGCGTGGGCTCATTGTCTCGGGAGACCGGGCGCAGGCAGCACCCGTGGCGCCCCCGCAAGGCTTGATTTTGTGGGAAGTTGGCTACCCAGCCGATTGTGATTAGGCCCTCTCGACCCCTATCCTGAAACGGTCCATAGGGGCAACGTTTGGCTGAGTTTCCGGCCAAGTCCTCAGTTTTCGAAAGTAGTTTTTTATGATGCGCACGTACAGTCCAAAAGCAAGTGAAATTAAGCGCGAGTGGCATGTTGTTGATGCCGACGGCTTGGTACTTGGTCGCATGTGCACAGAAGTTGCAGCAATTTTGCGCGGCAAGCACAAGCCAATGTTCTCCATGCACATGGACACCGGTGATCATGTCATCATCGTTAATGCGTCGAAGATTGTTCTTACCAAGGGCAAGGCAGACAAAGAACTCGTTCACGACTACAGCGGTTACCCAGGCGGTTTGCGCACGCAGACTTACGGCAACTTGTTGAGCCGTAAGCCAGAAGATGCAATTCGTCGCACCATTCGCGGCATGTTGCCTAAAGGACCACTTGGTCGACAGATGATCAAGAAGTTGAAGGTTCACGCAGGACCAGAGCACGGTCACGAAGCACAAGCACCAAAAGTTTTGAACATCCCGCACGCAAAAGCGCGCTGATTAACAAAGATCGAATAGAGGAGTAACCGTGGGAACAAAGCCACTGACACAGACAACCGGTCGTCGCAAGGAAGCAGTCGCACGTGTGCGTTTGCGTCCAGGCACTGGCAAGGTAGTAATCAACGGACGTGAGTTTGAGGATTACTTTCCAAACGCATTGCAGCGCGCTGCAGCAACCGAAGCATTTCGCGTTGTAGAAGCAGAAACCGCATACGACGTTGACTGTGACATTCAGGGCGGCGGAATCGCTGGTCAGGCTGGCGCACTTCGCATGGCGATTGCTCGCTCCATTCTCGAGTTGGATGACACGAAGCGCTCAGTGCTTCGTAAGGCCGGCTTGCTTACTCGCGACTCGCGCAAGAAGGAAAGCAAGAAGTACGGCCTCAAGAAGGCGCGCAAGGCGCCTCAGTACACGAAGCGTTAATCACGTGTTGGTTCGCGCGATGTTCGTCGCGCGGATGTGTGTGTAAACAATGCTTCGATTTGGCACCGACGGTGTGCGTGGAGTCGCCTTCACGGAACTCACCGAGCAATATGTTGCAGAACTTGGGATGGTTGCTGCGCGTGAACTTGGCGTTACCAAAGTGTTGGTTGGCCGCGACACTCGCGAATCTGGCAAACAATTAGAGACCGCACTCGCAAACGGATTACTTGCTGGCGGCGTTTCAGTCGAATTACTTGGCGTAGCTCCAACGCCCGCAATTGCATTTTTGGCTGCAAAACGAGGCTGTGCCAGCGCGGCAATTACTGCATCGCACAACCCATACTCAGACAACGGCGTGAAGCTGTTTGCCAATGGCGGCGTGAAGTTGAGCGATGCGCAACAAGACGCGATTGAATCGCACATGACCGGTTCGGCCACCGTTCCTGCTGCCTCAGCTGCACAAGTTGATTTACTCGCAGAGTATGTGTCCCACATTGTTGGACTCTTTCCGGTTTTGGCTTTTGCCAACATTCGGGTGGTGTTGGATTGCGCAAATGGTGCAATGAGCGATGTTGCTCCAGAAGTATTCGCTCGACTCGGTGCAACGGTCATCGTGCTAAACGATCGACC
>JBEAOI010000082.1:0-6539 GCA_041165005.1 Actinomycetota bacterium | reverse complement strand
CGACAACCGTACAAATTGTCGAACTTCGACTTGGTCACGCTGTCGTTGACATTGATAGCCGGGAATAACAGTTCACCTTTTTCCGCCATCTTGTACAAACGCTTCACGCCTGTTGTGGTTTCTTCGGTGACTCCCTTAATTCCCTTTGACATCACAGTCCACTTTTTCGGATCGGTCTTCAACGTGCGCTGAAGTAATCCGAGAACAATTGCCAACTCTGGGTTCGAAGCCGATGTCGGATCTGGAACAACACCTGTTGCTTCGTATTCGACACCTTTGTGCAACAACATGGTTGCATCGCCACCGTCGTCCAAAATCATGTTTGGTCCGTCGCCATCTGGCCAGGTCATCATTTGGTCGGTTGCCCACCAATACTCCTCGAGTGTTTCGCCCTTCCAAGCAAACACTGGAACACCATTTGGTTCGTCTACAGAACCATTTGGCCCAACAACAACTGCAGCTGCGGCATGGTCTTGGGTTGAAAAGATGTTGCAGCTAGCCCAACGCACTTCAGCGCCAAGTTCAACAAGTGTTTCAATCAAAACAGCAGTCTGAATAGTCATGTGTAGTGAGCCAGAAATTTTGGCGCCCTTCAACGGCTTGGTTTTGCCGAACTCTTTGCGCAGCGCACGGAGGCCTGGCATTTCATGTTCGGCTAGATGAATTTCCTTGCGACCAAAAGGTGCGA
The DNA here is from genome assembly GCA_041165005.1 of Actinomycetota bacterium. Lineage (GTDB taxonomy): Bacteria > Actinomycetota > Acidimicrobiia > Acidimicrobiales > Ilumatobacteraceae > UBA3006. The sequence goes on along the minus strand of JBEAOI010000082.1, from coordinate 5,851 downwards.
GAGAAAGATCGGCGACGCGCCAATCACGTCGTTGTGCAAATGAAGACATAGAAACTCCTTAAACGAAGGTGGGATGAATACTCTCCGCAACGATTCTTCGTTCGAGCTCTGTGTGCTCTGCGGCATCTACCGCGACGGATTCCTCGACCAACATTACAGGAATGCCATCGCGCACTAGGTATTTACGGTGCAGACGTGGGTTATACAAAAATGCGTCGGTGGAAAAATAGAACAACGGACCTTTGTCTTCTGGGCAAGCCAGAATTTCAAGCAACTTTGAGTCGAGAGACATATGCCAAGACTAGGCGGTGATGACGGACAGCAACTCAGCCACGTGTGTATCGCACTCGTCACGCGTACTGGCTTCAAGGTTCAGGCGAAGCAACGGTTCGGTATTGCTTGGGCGAACGTTGAACCACCACGAACCACAGTCCACCGTTAAGCCATCAAGATGATCCTGAGTGTGGTCTGCATAGTCGCGCCCAATTTGAGCGATGACCTTACCGATGTCGGCAACAGTGGTGTTGATTTCGCCGCTTGACGCGTAGCGCTCCAGTGGTTTGCGAATTTCCGACAGTTTCTTTCCCGTACGGCACATTTCGCCAAGGATTCCCATGGTGGCAATGAGGCCGCTGTCTGCTCTGTAGTTGTCTGCAAAGTAGTAGTGCCCAGAATGCTCACCAGCAAACACCGCACCCGTGTCGGCCATGATCTGCTTCATATAACTGTGACCATTCTTTGTGCGAATTCCCTTACCGCCATGCTCAGCGATGATTTCAGGAACTGCGCGCGAACAAATGAGGTTGTACAAGATTGTTGCACCAGGATTCAGTCGTAAAAATCGCGTTGCGAGCAGCGCAGTGGTGGTGCTGCCCGACATTCCTTGACCAAGTTCGTCAACAAGGAACACTCGATCGGCATCGCCATCGAATGCAAGGCCGACATCGAATCCGCCAGCAATTACTCGAGCCATGAGATCGCGTTGATTGGCTGTTTGCAAAGGGTCTGCAGGGTGGTTTGGGAACGTGCCGTCGAGTTCTCCATACATCACTTCCAGCTCGAAATCGGCAAGGCGTTCAAATACGGCTGGTACAACGAGCCCACCCATTCCGTTCGCAGTGTCGGCTACAACACGTAGCTTTCGCAACTTGTCGCTCGCAATGAACTTCACAACATGATCGGCAAACTCCGACAACATGTTGACATGGTTCAGCGTTCCTGCCGTTCCAGCGAATGCTGGCTCACGACCTGCAAGTACATCAGTTGCGAGAGCATGAATTTCACGCAGTCCGTTATCAATTCCAATGGAACGAGCACCAGATAAACAGCACTTGATTCCGTTGTACTGGGCCGGGTTGTGCGAAGCGGTAAACATTGCTCCCGGCGAATCGAGTTTGCCCGATGCGTAATACAGCAGGTCGCTTGATGCGAGCCCAAGGTTGGTGACACTGACACCATGTGCCAATACTCCCCGCTGGAAAGCATCAACTAACTCTGGCCCACTGGGTCGCATGTCATGGGCGATGACGATGTGTGGTGCATGTGCAAATTTGGCAAACGCAACACCGATGGCATATGCAACGTCGGCATCCAACTGATCGGGAACTATGCCACGAATGTCATAGGCCTTAACAATCGCATTGAGATCGGGCATGGTTGAAAAGACTACTCTGCAGTCAGTTTGCTGCGTCGTCGGGTTACGACGATCCATGCAATACCTGCAAACGACAGCAGGTAAGCAACGTAATCGAGCATGTTCCAGCCGTAATGCATGTTCACGTCGGTACTCGTTGGGATGACGACCATCATGTTCGGTGCAACGCGATACGGGCCTTCAGCACCATCTACTTTCCAGTTAGGAAAGTAGCTCACTCGTACCAAAACTGGAACGCCTACTTTGTCAACCGAGAAACGCACACTTTCTTCGCCAATGTTGACATTGCTGACCACCACAGGTTCCAATGGAACTTGCGTAAGTGGGGTTGCAGGCTTCACTACATCAACTCGCCGATTGTTGGAATTTGGTTCACCCTCGCGCTTCGATTCATCTACGGCAACTTCAATGCGCTGCCATTCGCTAGGGCCATCGTCAGCAATTGGAGTCGTCCATGTTTCTGGGTGCTGGAACCAACTCGTCCCAATCTCAAGCCAACGTTCGCGTGGATTAATGGAAGAAATGTTTGCAACTACTGGTTGAGTAGCCAACGGTGTCACTACATCGCTATTGGCAACTCGGTAGACCACCCAAGGACCCGAACGCGCAACTTCCGTAAGTCCTTCTTGTTGAGATGCCTGAGCAATCGCTTCTGGAGTGAAGCCCATGAAGTACTTCACTCCAAGTTCTTGCATGTACCGCACACCAATTGCCGCGTCGTTGTTGTCGTATCGCAATTCGCGCACAGGGTTGCTGCTTTGCTTCGACATAGCTGCCGCTGTAATGAAGTGATAGGGAGTGCTTCCAGCAGCTTCGAAGAACAGCCCTTCCATTGAGCTAATGCAGCCATCGGTCCAAAACGGAAGCAGCATGAGCGCCATCGTGGTTCCGTATTTATTCAGTTCCCCACTGTTTTCCCACAGCGCTCGCCCGCAACCCTGCGTCGAATCTTCGCCCAACTGTTTCATCGTTTGAACAACGCCGTAATACTCGCCGTATGCACCCTTGCCTTCATAGCCAGTGAAATTCCAACGTGCCCAACCATCTACAAATCCATCATTAGTTGATTTGGTCCGAAGCGGTCCCCATACATATTCGTATTGACCGGCCGAGTTCACCCGAGTTGACCCAAACGGAAGTTCTTGAAAGCGAAACCCAATTGCCACGAGCACAAACAAAGCAAAACCGGAGAGCAGCGCAAGATTGAACGTGAAGTTATCGCGAGGCTTTGCAATATCTAAAACAACAGGGGTTCCAGGTTCCACACGCGCAATGCGAGACATGGACTTCATTCGAAGCGCAAATGCCGCAATCTCGTACAACCCGACGGCAAACAGGAAATACCTCAACAGAAAAAAGAACGGCAAAATTCGCGGATTCCACAACAACCCAATAACAGGCAAACTGTTGCGAGCGATGAACACTCCAGCTGCGAGCACCAGCGTCAGCAGCGTTATCCACGTGCCCGCTTTGTGCCTACTGCGAACCAGGGCTACCGCACCAAGAATCGCCAAAGCAGTAATTGAAACATCTAGCAAAATGTGTAGAGGAAAGAACATTTTCCAAAATGAGTCATTTACTCCACTTGGTCGCGGCTCGTACTTCATGTCTGTCATGTAGGCATGACTCGTAACGAATGGAATCACCCAGAATGAGGAAAGCAAAACTGCCAATGCAATTACTTTTGCCCCAAACTGAAACGATTCACGCTTATTCCAGACCACCAACATGAGCGCTGCACCGCCGAACACGAACAACAGAACAATTCCATGACTTAACGCCGACAGCGAAATAATGATGGCGGCTGAGATTCGATGCTTTCCGGTATCGAGACCTTTAGCGAGCAATGCGAAACCCAGCATCGCAAGCGATAACGAAATAGAGAATGAAAACTCTCCCGCCATCGTTGATGCGATATTGCCCCCATAAATTGTGAAACTTTCATCAAACAAAAAGATGGTTGCCGCAATGGCAAACAATTCAGGCAATGGATACGCAAACTTCGCAAACCGACCAAACAGCCAAGTCGCGTATGGAAGAGTCAAAATGCCGATGACAGCAATGATTTTGATTGCAATGCCATACGGCAAAACCACATCTAACAACACAATCATTAGCGCCGGAATCACCATGTAGAACCGATAAATCGGTAGACCGGAATACCAGTCCATACTCCAACCAGACAGTTTGAAATTCGTGAGCAAATGGTCTCGCAAATACGCAGGCGCCCAAACATGGGCACCCATGTCACCACCCGTCGGAATGTTGTTTCGCAAGATGAGACTTGGGTGAAGCGCCATGAGCAAGAAGATCGTTGGGCCGGCTACGGCGATAATCGTCGACAACTTCTTCCAATAGGCCGAGTTTTGTTCAAACCGATTCACCTTGATGTTGGTCACATCTTCGTTTTGCGCATCGAAATTGCTTTCGTCGTGCGTCACTTCAGGTTCCACGTAGTCAGCCTAGGTGTACCAGGACTCGCTAGCGCGTCAGCGCCATTACCGTTAGAGCCGTTGCATTAAACGACACATGCGTAACGATGGATAGCCCTAAACGCTTAGTCCGTGAAAAACACAATCCAAGCACGAGCGCAATGGCGAATAGCCCTGGAAATTCAGCAAGTTGCAAGTGCACCGCCGCAAACCAGAACGAAGCAAGCAACAATGAAATTCGAGAACTGTACGCCAACGCCAAATTGTGTTGGATGAATCCTCGATACACGATCTCTTCCACAAGTGGCGCACAAATGACGACAACCACAACCAGAAGAATTATCCACCCACCTTGCGCAGCATCGAACAAATCGTTTGCTCGCTTTTCTACTGCTTCTTTATTGAATAACGAGGGAAACATCCACTGGAACGGAAGCGTGACAAGAACCACCAACAGCAATTGACTTGCGATTCCAAGTGGAATACCCCATATATCCGTTGCCCGAAAACGTATTGAGAAATCCTGTACAAAGCTTCCAGATCCATTCCGCTTCGACACCCACAGCAAAACACCGATGTACGGACCCCAAAGCGTCAGCGCCGATAACGCAAGTACCCAAGTGGGGACAACGTCACCAGAGGCATAACCGAGCGCCGAAATCACAAACGAGCCGCAGATATTGGCGAAGAGATACGTCAATGACCACACCGCAAAGACGCGGAACGGCGAAACTAGTTGTGGCTGATCAGCCAGCAAGACGATTTGGCACGATCAAGCGGAAGCGATCGCGACGATCTTCCATTCTCCACCCACCAGGAACCGTGAGCCGCCTGCCGTGCTGTTCACACAGGTCGTACGCATGTGGATCGCTTTCCTGCGCTAGGTCATCAATCCAGACCAAAGCCCGGCTGTATTGATAAGTCAGCGTCATTGACGCATCTTCCTTGCAGACAGGACGAGAACACTTACGAGTCACGGTGTAAAACCTAATTCTTGTGACATATAAAAAGGTGGATTTGAGCGAGAGCACGGCACGACGAGACACCTTGCAACATCTGCCCGTAACATGACCTCGTGAGCAAACTCCCACCACCTCCTCCACAGTCCAACAAGCGCAAGAACTCCCCTCTTTCCTCGGGAAAGCCGGGCTCCTCAAAGCCTGGCCAAAACAAGTCGGGAAAAGAACGCACATCCATGCCTCGATGGGCCGTATGGGTGTTGATCGCAGTAGCAGCTGGACTTATTGCGGGTCCCCGCTTGTGGCCTGCAACGACTGCCACCAAGGTGACCTACACAGAGTTTCTCGACCTCGTGCAAAGCGGCAAAGTCAGCAGCGTTGAGATCAACAACTTGAGCAACACCATCAGCGGAAAAATGTCTGACGGAAGTGAATTCATCACCACTGGGGCCACATCCCTTTCCGACGCGGATGAACAGTTGCTGAAGGAAAAAGGAGTCGACTACGACTACTCAACCCCTCAAGGAAACTTCTTCACAAATTTGATTCCGATTTTGCTCCCATTTTTCCTCATCATGGGCTTTTTCATTTGGATGCAACGCCGTGCAATGGGTCAAGCCGGAAACATCATGTCCATCGGTCGCAGTCGCGCGAAGAATTACAACGCAGACAAACCGAGCACGACGTTTGCTGATGTTGCTGGATATGAAGGTGTGAAGCAGGAAATCAAAGAAGTCGTCGACTTCCTTCGCATGCCAGAACGCTTTAAAGAAATTGGTGCTCGCGTACCAAAAGGAATTTTGCTC
>JBEAOI010000081.1:0-2567 GCA_041165005.1 Actinomycetota bacterium | reverse complement strand
AGACCATTACTGACTACCCACACATCACTGCCGACCAGGCTGCCGAAGTTGCACGCAAAAAGCTTGGCGCCATTTCTCGGCAATCGGTGTACGACACTCTGAACACGCTCGTCGAAAAGGGTCTTGCGCGTCGCATTCAACCAATGGACTCCCCTGCATTGTTTGAAGATCGCGTTGGCGACAACCATCATCATCTTGTGTGCCGATCATGCGGCGTAGTTGAAGATGTCGACTGCTCCACCGGATACCGACCGTGCTTGCAAGCATCGGACGACAACAACTTCATCATCGACGAAGCAGAGGTGACCTACTGGGGTCTTTGCCCCAAGTGTCAACCCAAGTCAACAAAATCTCAATCAAAACAAACCCCTATACGAAAGGCAAAATCATGACTGATACTGGCAAATGCCCATTTTCGGGCGGATCAACAACCGCACACGACATGGGAACCACCAACTCAAAGTGGTGGCCGAATCAACTCAACATCAAAGTGCTGCATAACAATCCAGAAGCTGGCGACCCAATGGATCCCAACTTTGACTACGCAAAGGAATTTGCATCACTTGATCTTGACGCGGTGATCAAAGACCTCACCGTCTTAATGACCGACTCACAAGATTGGTGGCCAGCCGACTACGGCCATTACGGCCCATTCTTTATTCGTTTGACCTGGCACGCTGCTGGTACATATCGAATTCAAGACGGTCGCGGTGGTGGAGGAACCGGCATGCAGCGCTTTGCTCCACTTAACTCGTGGCCAGACAACGGCAACCTCGACAAGGCTCGTCGCCTGTTGTGGCCTGTGAAGCAAAAGTACGGCAACAAGTTGTCGTGGGCGGACTTGTTCATTCTCGCTGGCAACGTGGCACTTGAATCAATGGGATTCAAAACCTTTGGATTCGCGGGTGGACGCGCAGATGTGTACGAACCAGACGAAACCTATTGGGGCACGGAAACAACATGGCTCGGCGACGAGCGCTACAAGGGCGATCGTCAACTTGACAATCCCCTTGCCGCAGTGCAGATGGGTTTGATCTACGTCAACCCAGAAGGCCCGAACGGAAATCCAGACCCCGTGTTGTCTGCTCGTGATATTCGCGAGACATTTGCACGCATGGCCATGAATGATGAAGAAACCGTTGCACTTGTTGCCGGTGGACACACATTCGGTAAAGCACACGGAGCTGGTGATCCAGGAAAGTTTGTTGGACCAGAACCAGAAGCTGCACCAATTGAAGCAATGGGCTTTGGTTGGATCAATTCAATGCGAACCGGAAAAGGTGTTGACACCATCACTAGCGGCATCGAAGGCGCGTGGACAACGAATCCAATTGCATGGGACAACGACTACTTCAAGATCCTTCTTGAAAACGAGTGGGAGTTAACAACGAGTCCTGCAGGTGCAAAGCAGTGGATTCCAAAAGGTGGCGCAATGGCAGGAAGCGTGCCCGATGCACACGACGCTGCACGAAGTCATGCTCCAATCATGACCACAGCAGACTTGGCATTGAAGTTTGATCCGGAGTACGCGAAGATTTCGAAAGACTTCTACGCAAATCCAGACAAGTTTGCTGATGCGTTCGCTCGCGCGTGGTTCAAGTTGACCCACCGCGACATGGGACCAAAGTCCCGTTACGTCGGAAAACTTGTGCCAAAAGAAGACCTCATTTGGCAGGATCCAATTCCGGCTCCAGAAAAAACTCCAACCGCATCTGACATCGAAGCCGCAAAGACCAAGATTCTTGGTTCTGGCCTCAGCGTGTCGCAGTTGGTTGCAACCGCATGGGCTTCGGCATCGACATACCGCAACACCGATAAGCGTGGTGGAGCAAATGGAGCACGAGTTCGTTTGTTGCCACAAAAGAACTGGGAAGCCAACAATCCATCACAACTTGCAACAGCACTGAGCGTCTACGAAAAAATCAGCTCAGAGACCGGCATGTCAATTGCCGACCTGATTGTGCTTGGCGGAAACGTTGGTGTTGAAAAGGCTGCACAAGACGCAGGCGTAAAGGTCAGTGTTCCGTTTAGCCCTGGTCGTGGTGACGCAACCCAGGAACAAACTGATGTTGAATCCTTTGCAGTGCTCGAGCCAACATTTGATGGCTTCCGCAACTTCTTGAAGCCAGGCCATATTCAACCAACAGAACAGCTGTTGCTAGAAAAAGCAAACCTGCTGGGACTGTCGGCTCCAGAAATGACCGTGCTAATTGGAGGTTTGCGAGTACTTGGCGCAAACCACAATCAATCAACGGCGGGTGTGTTCACCAAACGTGTTGGAACATTGACAAACGATTTCTTCGTCAATGTTCTCGACATCAACACCGAGTGGAAGCCAACAGGTAAGGACGAAGAGACCTTTGAAGGCCGCAACCGCAAGTCGGGCGAAGTGGTGTGGACCGCAACTCGCAACGACTTGATCTTCGGTTCAAACTCACAATTGCGCTCACTCGCAGAGGTATATGCACAGAACGATAACGCTGGCAAGTTTGTGAGCGACTTCGTGAAGGCATGGACCAAAGTTATGAACAGTGATCGGTTTGATCTGAAGTAATTCATACCGTCTA
>JBEAOI010000080.1:0-4722 GCA_041165005.1 Actinomycetota bacterium | reverse complement strand
GGTGATGCAGTTGCTGCGGTGACGCAGTTAGTGAAGTTGCCCCAGTAGTTACGAGATGCGAACGTATTCGCGCACACCATCGCGAACAGTAAATGAAAACTCACCAGCAATACGCAAGTGCTCAAGGTGAGCAAATGTCTCACTATCTGCCATGGTGCCTTGTGCGCGGGGCGAGAAGAGGTGGCCTGAAAATTCGGTAACGGTTGTCGGTCGGTCGAGCTCTGCTGCAGCAGTGCGCAGCTTTTCAAGCCGACCCTGATGATGTTCTTTGATTTGTTCGCAGCGAGTGGCAATATCGGCAAACGGCTTTCCATGTGCAGGCAAACAAATGCCAACTTGTGAACCAAACGCGCCAACTTTGTCGAGCGAGTTGAAAAAACCTGCGAGCGGGTCGGGGTACTTGCTCATGCCAGAAATGTGCGGAGTAATAGTTGGCAACACATGGTCGCCGCACAACATGACTCCCGTGTCTGCATCAAACAAACACAAGTGATCTTCAGTGTGTCCAGGAGTGTGAATGGCCATCCACTTACGACGTGCAAGCGAGATGTATTCGCCCTCAGCAAGTCGCACAGTTGGTTGTGGAACTTTAAACAGTTGCGGCAACACGCGAAATGCGTTGTAATACATTTTGCGACGAAGTGGCAGTTGGTATCCAGGTCCGCCCCACGGTGTTTCACCTGTTCCTCGTTTGTGACGTGCAGCGATTTCCACATCAACGTCGTCGGGTTCGTTCGGGTCGAACCATAGACGGAAGCTTTGGTGGGTAATAATGTCGGCCCCCGTGGCAGCGCGCAGGCGGGCGGCGCCCCCAAAATGGTCGGGATGGCTATGGGTGACCACTATGGAGTGAACGCGCTTCAGAGGCACTCCTAAGGCCTGTAAACGGGCGTTTATTGCCCTCCAGTTGGCCTTTCCGGGCAGTCCAGGGTCAACCACGGCAACGCCTCGTTCGTCTTCCAGCACGTACATATTCACGTGGCCAAGGCCGGGCATATCGATGGGTAATTGTGTGCGGTAGATGCCCGTCGCGACTTCGGTGATTTCATCCGTTGCCGGAACTTGTTCCTGCTTGGTGAACGTTGGCTTGGACATCGCTGTCCACAGTAGTTGGACTACTCAGGTTTTAGCGGAGTGAACACACGCTCACGGTAAAACGCCAACTCATTCACACTTGCGCGAATGTCATCTAATGCTCGGTGCGTTCCACCCTTATTTGGACGATCGGATCCCAGCTTTGGGTACCAGCGACGAGCAAGTTCTTTAATCGTTGAAACATCTACTGATCGATAATGCAAATAGTTTTCGATCTCAGGAAGGTACTTCGCAAGAAAACGGCGATCGGTGCCGATGGAGTTTCCACACAGTGGAATCGTGCGAGCCTCTGGAATGTGTTGACGAATGAATTCAAGTGTTGCTGCGCCAGCTTCTTCCAAGGTGATGGTGCTGGACTTGATGGCTTCAAGCAAACCTGACTTGGTGTGCATATCGATCACGACTTGGTTCATTCGTGCTAGCACTTCATCTGATTGGTGAATCACCAGATCGGGGCCTTCGGCAATGATGTTCAAGTCGTCATCGGTAATGAGTGTGGCGATTTCCACGATGACGTCGGTTTCAGGCTCTAGGCCAGTCATTTCGAGGTCCATCCACACCAGCACGCCATGCAATCTAGGCGTAATCTCGTGCAATGTCTAAAAGTGAGATTGGTGTCCAGATCCAACGGTTAGATCCCGATTTGCCGTTACCAGTGCCAGCACATCTTGGCGATGCCGGACTCGATTTATATGCGCGCGAAGACGCAGTCATTCCTGCGCGTGGCGGCAGATTACTCATGCCAACGGGAGTCGCTGTTGCAATTCCACACGGATACATGGGTCTTGCAGTTCCGCGCAGTGGACTTGCACTAAAGCACGGCATCACGTTGGTGAACACACCAGGAATTATTGACAGCGGTTATCGAGGTGAATTGAAAGTAGTCATGATCAACACCGACCCAGAACTTGATTATGAAGTGAAACGTGGAGACCGCGTGGCACAGTTGATCATTTCTCGTTACGACAATGTGACGTGGACTGAAGTAACCGAACTCAACGGGTTTGATCGTGGCGGTGGGTTTGGCCACTCTGGTCGCTAATTAGCGCGCAGAAGGCCCGCGACTAAGCAAAACACCAGTTGATTCACACTGAATAATCTCTGCCATATCAACGCCGGCAATGTTGTGAAACACGTGATGGTTATCTTCGCCGCGATATTTCACAATGCCTTGCGTGGTGGTGTCTGAACCCGAAAAATGCCACGGACTGTTTGGAATGCGCACCGTTGAATCACCGCGGTCGCTCACGTTGATGATTGCGTTTCGTTCTGCAGCCCAATCGGTAGCTGCAACTTCGGCAACACTGCGCAATCGACCAACAGCCAACTGATTCTTTGCTAACCGTCGTTCAATTTCGTCGGCGTCGGGAACGGTAAGTGCCCATGCGCGCAACAAGTCCATTAGCGCTGCAAAGTTTTCTAATCGTTCAGGAATGTCGGTGAAGCGTGGGTCATTCAATAACTGTGGCTGGTCCATTGCTGCAACGAAATAGTCAAACGTTCCACGTTCTGCTGGATGACCGCTGACTACGACTTGTGAACCATCGGCAACGGTGAGCACGGGGTAGTCGGCTGGTTGAAACGAACGTATTGACCCTGGTGGCACTGGTTTGTCCCACAACTGATTATGTGCGTGTTCATTTACATACAACATGGTTTCAGCCATGGAGATGTCAATGTATTGACCAACACCTGTGTGCTCGCGCTGATACAGCGCAGCAAGAATTGCCGACGATGCTTCGAGTGCGGTGTACACGTCGCCGTGACTATGCGGGTCGTTTGCATGTTCGCGCCGCTGCGCATCACCTTGATGTTTAGTAATTCCCGTTTCTGCATTAACTACCGGAGCGTATGCTCGGCGACTTTGCCACGGACCAGAAGCGCCATAGCCACTAATTGATGCAACGATGAGGCGACTGTTTGCTTCCATCATGCGCTCAGTGCTGAGACCAAGCCGGCTCATGACGCCAGGACGAAAGTTTTCTACTACAACATCACAAAACGGAATAAGGCGCATGATGAGCGATGCCGCCTCAGGTTTTGACAAGTCGAGCGAAACGTTTTGCTTACCGATGTTTTGCTGAATGAAATAACTCGACAACGAATTCACCCGTGGTTGAGCAAAACGAGTGAGGTCGCCTTCTGGTGGCTCAACCTTGATTACTTCGGCACCCAGGTCGGACAGCATGCGCGTGGCATGTGGCCCCGAGAGCACGCGCGTGAAGTCAAGCACGCGAATACCCTCAAGTGGGCGTTTGCCCCCTGTTTGCTGGGTATTTGTGCCTCTAGTCAAGGGTGACGCCAAGAGTGCGTAGAGCAAGAGATGTGTACACCGACATGCCGGTGACCATGGCATCTTCTTCAAACATCACGCGGTTCGAGTGGTTTGGTGCAGCCGTGCGGAAGTCTTTGTTGTGTGGCGTTCCACCAAGGAACACCATTGCACCAGGCTTCTTTTCCAATACGTAACTGAAATCTTCTGCACCCATTACCGCGTGTGGCATTCGCAGCGCTGCATTGTTACCCACAATTGCTTCAGCAACATCGAGTGCAAAATCTGCTGATGGTCCGTCGTTCACCGTTACTGGATAACCAAGATCAACTTCAACAGTTGCTTCCATGTCGTGTGCCGCAGCAATGCCCTCCGCAACGCGCTTAATGCCGTCGTGCACTTTCTTGCGAGTTGCTGCGCTCATTGCGCGAATTGTTCCTTCAACTCGGGCAACTTCAGGAATGACGTTTGTTGCTGTTCCTGCAATCAATTTGGTGACCGTGATGACCGCTGGGTCCCAAATTTCGATGCGTCGAGTAATGAATGCTTGCAGTGCGGTCACAATTTCGCAGGCAACTGGAACGGGGTCAAGTGTGCGGAATGGTTCTGAGGCGTGACCACCCTTACCTTTCACTTCAATGCGCAACACATCGCTCGACGCCATGATCGGGCCGCCCTTGGTGCCAATGAATCCAGCAGGTAGCGAGGACGTGATGTGTAATGCATATGCAGCAGTAAGTGGGGACTCGCTTCCATCGCGATTCGGGCCAACATCGAGAATGCCTTCATCAAGCATGTACTCGGCACCGCCGTATCCTTCTTCGCCAGGTTGAAACATAAACAGCACTCGACCAGGAAGTGTTGCTTTGCGTTCGCTCAACATTTTTGCTGCACCAGCGAGCATGGCTACGTGCGTGTCGTGGCCACATGCGTGCATCACGTTGTCGACTTTTGATGCGAAATCAAGCCCGGTGTCTTCTGGCATTGGAAGAGCATCCATATCGCCACGCAACATCACCGTTGGGCCAGGCTTGTCGCCAGTCAACATTGCGGCGATGCCACTGGTTGTTTTGTGCAACGTGATGTCGAGCGGAAGTCCGTCAAGTGCTTCTAGAACACGCTCGCGAGTTTTCGGAAGGTCAAGACCAATTTCTGGCCACACGTGGAGGTCGCGGCGAATTGATCGTGCATATTCGAGCATTCCCGCGGCTTGCTGTTGAACGCCAGTTGCTTTGCCATGACGCTCAATTGCCGGCTGTGAAAGTGGTGTTGTAGCCATAAGGCAATGGTACGCAACTAAGGCGAATTGTTTACGATGGGTGCATGCTCACCGTGGAATTCACCATTGAACCATT
>JBEAOI010000079.1:0-3131 GCA_041165005.1 Actinomycetota bacterium | reverse complement strand
GTTCTTTCAGTTGGCGATACAACCGCGACACTTCAGGTTCTTGCTGTAACTCGCGGCGAATCTCTGGCCACTCGCCAGGAAAGCTCAGTTCATCAATAAGCGATGTGAGATACAAACCCGTGCCAGCAACAACAAGTGCGTTCTTTCCCCTGCCCGTAATGTCGGCAACTGCAGCACGTGCCTGCACTTGGTAATCAGACACGGTGAATCGCTCGTTCGGGCCAACGAGGTCGATGCAATGGTGAGGCACTTGCGCTTGATCTTGCGCAGTTGGTTTTGCCGTACCAATATCCATGCGCTTGTACACCTGCATGGCATCGCACACCACTAGTTCGGTGTTGCCGTTTGCCAACGCGGCGGCCATGCAACTGTCACTCTTACCACTAGCGGTTGGACCAAGAACTACAACAGGCTTCATACAGACTGCACCGACAAACGCACTTTGTGCGTTGGCATTTCGCCTACTTCGGTGAGCACACCAGACAAATGGAAACGTGCCGCATCGTGAATTTCCACTTTGGCGTATTGACCAACACGCAGCATCTCGTTACTTGAAAAGTGCACCAGTTTGTTTTGGCGTGTACGGCCCGTCCACTTTTCTTCGTCGCGCTTGTTACGACCTTCAACGATCACTTCTTCAGTGCGGCCAATGCGTTCGCGGTGTTTCTGCACTGCCGAATGATCGAGCACCACTTTCAAGCGGTCGTAACGCTGCGACACCACTGCTGGGTCGCAAAAATCTTCAGTCATTAGCGCTGCTGCAGTTCCTTCTCGCGGAGAGAAGATGTACAAGTACGCGGCATCGAATTGTGCTTCTGCTGCAACTTCCATGCTGCGCAAGAAGTCTTCTTCGGTTTCGCCTGGGAAGCCAACGATGATGTCGGTGGTTACCGCCAAGTCGGGAATCAGTGCGCGAGCTTCTTGCATGCGCGACAAGTACCGCTCTGCCGTGTAGCCACGATGCATCAAAGACAACACGCGGTCGGAACCAGACTGCAATGGGTAATGCAAGTGTTCGCACACTGCAGCCGTTTCGGCCATTACCTGCAGCGTCTCTAGATTCATGTCTTTCGGGTGCGGACTTACGTAACGAACGCGACGCACGCCTTCAACCGAACCAACTGCACGCAGAAGCTCTGCAAATTGTGGTCGCACACGAATATCTAGGTCGCCACCGCGCTTCTTTGCTAACGACAGGTCACGGCCATAGCTGTTCACGTTTTGGCCCAGCAATGAAATTTCGGTAACGCCTTGTGCTGCCAACCCTTGCACTTCAGCAACAATGTCGTCGAATGGGCGCGAAATCTCTTCGCCGCGCACGCTTGGCACGATGCAATAGGTGCAGCTGTTGTCGCAACCAATTTGAATGGTGACCCACGCGTTGTACGAACGCTCGCGCTTCACAGGCAACGCACTTGGAAACAGTGCGTGGTCGTCGATAACGGCTTCGTCAAATATTTCGGTAATCCCACCACGAACCGAAGCTATGTCGAGTAACTCGATTGCACGGTGCACGTTGTGCGTGCCCATCACTACGTCTACATACGGGGCCTTTTCGCGCACCACTTCTTTGTCTTTTTGTGCCAGGCAACCGGCCACAACAATTTGGCGTTCACGGCCAAGCGATTTGCCGGCTTCTTTCCACGGCTTCAACCAGCCAAGTGTGCCGTACAACTTCTCATCTGCGTTTTCACGAATACAACAGGTGTTCAACACCACGACATCGGCGTCGTCTTCGTGTTCGGCCATTTCCATGCCGTCTTGCTCGAGCAATCCAGAAATTCGCTCGGAGTCGTGCGCATTCATTTGGCACCCAAAGGTGCGCACAACATATTTACGATTCACAGTGGGTCAAGTTTACCGCCGTAAAAAATGGCAGCCCCGCCGGCCAGCGCGGAGGCACTGACCAGCGGGAAACTGTGGCGGACTAGCCGCGCGAATTAGTCGAGATCGATTGGCTCGTCGTCTTCTTCGGTGAATGCTGGGGCTTCATTCGCCTGACCAACACCCGACACTTCACGAACCTTTTCGGCCATTTGCACCATGATCTCTGGGTTTTCAATGAGATACGTCTTTGCGTTCTCACGACCCTGACCAAGCTGTTCGCCTTCGTAGGTAAACCATGCACCCGACTTCTTGGCAATGTTCAATTCCACTGCCATGTCGAGCACTGCGCCTTCGCGGCTAATGCCCTTGCCGTACATGATGTCGAATTCTGCTTGACGGAACGGTGGAGCAACCTTGTTCTTCACCACCTTCACGCGTGTGCGTGAACCAACAACCTCTGGGCCGTCTTTGATGGACTCAATACGACGAATGTCGAGACGAACTGATGAGTAGAACTTGAGTGCACGACCACCGGTTGTGGTTTCTGGCGAACCAAACATGACACCAATTTTTTCGCGCAATTGGTTAATGAAAATAAGGATGGTGTCGCTCTTGTTGAGGTTGGCGGTGAGCTTGCGCAATGCCTGACTCATGAGTCGTGCTTGCAAGCCCATGTGGCTGTCGCCCATTTCGCCTTCAATTTCGGCGCGTGGCGTAAGTGCTGCCACCGAGTCGATAACGATGACGTCGAGCGAACCGGAACGCACCAACATGTCGGTGATTTCCAGTGCCTGCTCACCCGTGTCTGGCTGGGAGATGAGCAGGTTGTCGCAGTCGACACCAATGGCACTTGCATACACCGGGTCGAGCGCGTGTTCGGCGTCGACATAGGCGCAGATGCCGCCGTTGCGTTGGGCTTCGGCCACCACGTGCATTGCAAGCGTTGACTTACCTGATGACTCAGGGCCGAAGATTTCGATGACACGACCGCGTGGCAAACCGCCAACGCCGAGGGCAATGTCGAGAGGGAGTGCGCCAGTTGGAATTGAGCCGATGCGCATTGATTCTTTTTCGCCCATGCGCATGATGGAGCCCTTACCGAACTGCTTGTCGATCTGGCCAAGTGCTGCGTCGAGGGCCTTCAGACGCTCGCTGCCTTCCTTGGAGTTGTTCTTTACTTCGTGGTGCTTGCTCTCTTTGCTTGCCATAACTGCCTGCTTTCGCTGATTCGTGTAATTTCGCTGTTTTCCTGTGGACTGCGCACCCTAAATGTGGGGTGTTGCAGGGATGACCCTGCTGAATTC
>JBEAOI010000078.1:0-2714 GCA_041165005.1 Actinomycetota bacterium | reverse complement strand
TGCCAGGTGTAGGCGAAAAGACGGCTGCAAAACTCATCAATCAATACGGAAATCTTGAATCCATTTTCGATGCTGCCGATCAGCAGACTCCAAAGTTGAAGGACTCTTTGCATGCGAGTCGTGAAAGAGTGTTGCGTAACGCGAAAATCATGGTGTTGAGGCGAGATGCTCCTATTGGCATAAATGTGTTGGAATCTGCCCCGAAGCCAGATGTTCGAGCCCTGCAAAAGTGGTTTGAGAAATTGGAGTTCAAGTCAATGCTTGCTCGAACCAAAGACGCATTTGGCCGGTTCATCAGCGAAGACACAGCAATGGCTGCTGCTGAAGTTCAGCAGACGTCCACTGAACTGGAAGTGACGACAACTGCTGTCGTTAGTGCTGAAGAAATTGTTGCTGCTGTGGATCGCGCGGAGGGCGAGTTCGGCATAGTTCTCGCACCAGGTTGGTTGCACGAGGAACAACGAACTCTTGATGGCCTTGCGATGGTGACGGATTCGCAAAAGAATCACGTTGCATGGATCCCGGCAAGCCTGCTTGAAGAAAAGACTGTTCTTGCTCGTTTCGCAAAAGTTTCAACGATCTCCGGCCACCATGTGAAGCCGGTGCTTCGTTGGTTCCTCGATCGCAGGATTGATATTCCAAAAGTGGGTTTCGATACAGCCATAGCCGCGTATCTACTTGAACCAGCACAATCAAAGTTAGAAGCACACGAAGTTCTTGCCCGATACACAGAAGATCGCATTGCTGTTCGGGTTGATGGCTCAAGTAGTGATGGGCAATTGAGTTTTGATTCTTCTGCGTCGGATACATCGTCTGACGCGTCAAATGTTGCAATTGCAGTAAGTCGAGTAATCCCTGCGCTCCGCAAGGAGATCAATGCGCAAGGTGTTGACAATTTGTTTAATGATGTCGAATTGCCACTCATTCGGGTGCTTGCAAAGATGGAGCATGTTGGAGTTCTTGTTAACAAGAATCAATTGACTGCCATTAACGAGCACCTAGTTCATGAAACCAAGCGCCTCACGGTGGTGCTGCATGAACTTGCTGGAAAGTCATTTAATTTGAATTCTCCAACACAACTTCGACAGATTCTGTACGAAGACAAAAAACTTTCACCGGGAAAAAAGACGAAAACTGGTTTCAGTACCGACGCGGCAACCCTCGAGAAAATTCGCGATCAGTGGCCAGAATTTATTGATCAGTTGTTGGAGTATCGCGAGTTTGAAAAGCTGCGAGGAACGTACGGTCAAGGTCTTTTGGATGCCATCCAGCCAGATGGGCGTATTCATGCAACCTTCAATCAAACTGTTGCTCGTACTGGTCGCCTGAGTAGCGATGCACCGAACCTGCACAACATTCCTATCCGGTCAGATGAAGGGAAAGTGTTCCGCACCGCCTTCATACCCCAAGATGGATGTCTGCTCATGGTTGCGGACTACAACCAAATTGAATTGCGCTGCATCGCTCACCTTGCAAATGATCCAGGCCTGATTGACGCATTCAATCGAGGCATTGACATTCACAGTGCCACTGCTGCTCGAGTTTTTGGTGTTGATGCAGCGAGTGTGACTTCAGATATGCGTTCACAAGCGAAGATGATTTCGTACGGGCTCGCATATGGAATGGAAGCTTTTGGGTTAAGTCAACGTTTAAGCGTCGGAGTAGGAGAAGCCAGCGAGATTCTCGATGCGTACTTCGCTGCATTCCCGAACGTGAAGCAATACATGGACGACACCATTGAGCAAGCCAGAGCAAAGGGCTATACGGAAACGTTGTTTGGTCGTCGTCGGCAAATTCCAGATCTAAATAATCCGAACTTCCGCATTAAACAAGCTGGAGAGCGACAAGCAATGAATGCAGGAATCCAAGGACTGGCTGCCGACATATTCAAGATTGCACTTGTACGGATCGATCAATCACTGGCACAGGCAAAAATGAAGAGTGCAGTCATTTTGCAAGTGCATGACGAAGTGCTTGTCGAGTGTCCAGTCTCTGAAAAAGATCAAGTCAACGAAATCGTGCTTCACGAGATGAAGAATGCAGCATCGTTGAAAGTTCCGCTTGAAGTGAATGCAGCGTGGGGTGACAGCTGGGCCTCAGCCAAGGCGTAACGAAATGTCTGAGCGAGATCATTGGTTCGAAGATTTAGCGAGCCATATGAAAGATGCGTATCTCAGATATTCATTCACCAAAGGAACTACGCAGGAAGTTGATTTCATTCTTGGCGCAACCGGTGCCGAAGTTGGCAGTGAATTCATCGATATTGGCTGTGGGCCTGGTCGCCACAGTTTGGAACTTGCTCGTAGGGGAATGCGTGTAACTGGTATTGATGTGAGTCAAGACTTCATTGACATCGCCAAGCGAAACGCCTCTGCTGAAGCTTTGGTCAACGCGGAATTTGAACGTCTCGATGCACGCGAATTGATCAACAGCCCTTCACTGCATGAGAAATTCGATTTCTCAATCTGTTTATGCCAAGGGGCCTTTGGCCTCATGATTGATGACCAGCACGATGTCGAGATTCTCGCTGGTATTCGCAGGTCTTTGAAAAGCAACGGAGTGCTGGTGTTGTCGGCTTTCAACGCCTACTTCTCGGTGAAGCATCACGAAGACGCCGAATTCGACGCGTTCAGCGGCGTGAGTCATGAAACCACCGAAATCCGTAATGAGCGTGGGGAGGTGAAACGGGTTGATTTATGGACGGGCTGCTATAC
>JBEAOI010000077.1:0-10354 GCA_041165005.1 Actinomycetota bacterium | reverse complement strand
CCACTTGGTGTTCCAAGCCGAATGAACATTGGTCAGGTGCTTGAAGCGCACCTTGGCTACTGCGCACGTTGGGGTTGGAGCGACGTTAAGAACAATAAGACTGTTGGCGACGCACCAATTCGCGGTACCGAATCCAAGACACGCATCAACACCAAGCCTTCAACATTTGTTGCAACGCCGGTGTTCGACGGTGCTCACTGGGACGAAGATGAAGCCGCTGGTCCACACCCAACCATTCAGTCAATCTTGAGGAACCTCAACCCAGAATCGGTTGATGGCGTTCGCTTGATCGGCGACGATGGCAAGACACAACTTCGCAACGGTCGCACAGGTGAGTACTACGACAACCCAACCATGGTTGGCTACATGTACATCATCAAGTTGTCACACATGGTTGACGACAAGATCCACGCACGTTCAACTGGGCCATACAGCATGATCACTCAGCAACCTTTGGGTGGTAAAGCCCAATTCGGTGGTCAGCGCTTCGGTGAAATGGAAGTGTGGGCACTTGAGGCTTACGGTGCTGCTTACTGCTTGCAGGAATTGCTCACCATTAAGTCAGACGACGTACTCGGACGCGTTCGCGTGTACGAGGCAATCGTGAAGGGCGAAAACATTCCTGAGCCAGGCATTCCTGAGAGCTTCAAGGTGCTCATGAAGGAAATGCAGGCTTTGTGCCTCGACGTAGAAGTCATCTCCAATGAAGGCAAGAACATTGAACTTGCCGACATGGACGAAGACGTCTTCCGTGCAACACAGGAACTCGGAATCGACATTTCGCGTCCAGAGCGTGGCTCTGATGCAGATGACCGTGACCGTGAACGTCGCCGCGAACAACGCGCTTTCTAACGCCACTTACTAACCAGAGAATTTGACGAGCAGAGAAGAACGAGAAGAGGAAAACATGTCCGACGCAGTAACCGAATTCAAGAACAAGGTTGACGTCAATAGTTTCGAACAGTTGCGCATTGGTTTGGCCACTGCAGATGACATTCGTAACTGGTCACGTGGTGAAGTAAAGAAGCCTGAAACCATTAACTACCGCACCTTGCGCCCAGAGCGTGATGGTCTGTTTTGTGAAAAGACATTCGGACCTACTCGTGACTGGGAGTGCTACTGCGGTAAGTACAAGCGTGTGCGCTTCAAGGGCATCATTTGCGAAAAGTGCGGCGTTGAAGTAACTCGCTCGAAGGTTCGTCGTGAGCGCATGGGCCACATCGAGTTGGCTGCACCGGTTGTTCACATTTGGTACCTACGCGGAACCCGTTCATGGTTGGCCTATTTGTTGGGCGGTCTTGAGCCACGCGACGAAATCAAGGCGAAGCAACTCGAAAAGGTCATTTACTTTGCCGCTTGGTTGGTAAGCAGCGTTGATGTTGACAAGCGTCATGCCGACATGACCGAACTTGAAGAAGTGTTGGTTGAAGACAAGGAACAACTCATCAAGAATCGCGAACGCGACTTGAAGCAGCGTCAAAAGGATGCCGAAGCAGAACTGAAGGAACTCGAGAAGTCGGGTGCAAAAGATGCCGATGTTCGTGCACGCCAAAAGCTGATCGACAAAGATCTCACCACCATCACTGAGCGTTATGGCAAAGAGCTCGACTTGATCCAGCGCGCACATGACACGTTCTGCAAGATGCACTCACGCATGATCGTGGAAGACGAAGAGTTGTGGCGCGAAGTGAAGGATCGTTATGGCGAATACTTCGTAGGCGGCACCGGTGCAGAGTCGATTAAGTCACTTATCGACACCATCGACTTTGATGCTGAAGAGATTGCACTCCGCGACGCCATCATGAATGGCTACAACGGAAAGGTGCTCAGCACACAGCGTAAGCAGAAGGCAATTAAGCGCCTGAAGATCATTGCTTCGTTCAACCGTCGTGATGATGCCGGTCGTTTGGTGAATAACCCGAAGGCAATGGTCCTCGATGTTATTCCTGTTATTCCTCCAGATCTGCGCCCAATGGTGCAGCTTGATGGTGGTCGCTTTGCAACTTCCGACTTGAACGACTTGTACCGTCGCGTAATCAACCGCAACAATCGTTTGCGTCGCTTGCTTGATCTTGGTGCACCAGAAATCATCGTCAACAACGAAAAGCGCATGTTGCAAGAAGCATCAGATGCATTGTTCGACAACGGTCGTCGTGGTCGTCCAGTAACTGGTCCTGGTAACCGTCCGCTCAAGTCGTTGTCCGACATGTTGAAGGGTAAGCAAGGTCGCTTCCGTCAGAACTTGCTCGGAAAGCGCGTTGACTACTCAGGCCGTTCAGTAATTGTTGCTGGTCCAACATTGCGTCTGCAGCAATGCGGTTTGCCAAAGTTGATGGCACTCGAGTTGTTCAAGCCATTCGTTATGAAGCGTTTGGTCGATCAGCAGCTTGCACAAAACATTAAGAGTGCAAAGCGCATGGTTGAGCGTCGTAGGCCACAAGTGTGGGACGTACTTGAAGACGTCATTAAGGAACACCCAGTTCTGTTGAACCGTGCTCCTACGTTGCACCGCTTGGGTATTCAGGCATTTGAACCGTTGCTCGTAGAGGGCAAGGCAATTCAGTTGCACCCACTCGTATGTACAGCGTTTAACGCCGACTTCGACGGTGACCAGATGGCAGTTCACTTGCCATTGTCAGTTGAAGCACAAGCAGAAGCACGCGTGCTCATGCTCAGCGCAAACAACATTTTGTCACCAGCTTCGGGTCGTCCAATTGTGACCCCGCAGCAAGACTTGGTGATTGGTGGGTATTACCTCACCGATCAGCGCGACGGAGCAAAGGGCGAAGGCCATGTGTACCGTCAGTTGTACGAAGTAGTTCGTGCACTTGACAGCGGTGACGTTGCACTTCACGCCAAGATCAAAATCGCCGAGCGCGACGAAAACGGCAAGCAGATCTACGTGGACACCACGCCAGGTCGTTTGTTGTTTGAAGAGCGTTTGCCAGCCGGCTTCGTGAAGAAGTTTGGACACATCAACGACACACTTCGCAAGCGTGAATTCGGTGTGATCGTGGAGCGTTTGAGCGACCACTTCACTAAGTCTGAAATTGCTTTGGCACTCGATGGCATTAAAGACTTGTGCTACCGCTACGCAACGCAGTCAGGTCTTACCGTTTCAGTAGATGACGTAAAGACTCCAAAGGCAAAGCGTGCCATCTTGGATGACTACGAAAAGCAAGCCGAGAAGGTGGAGCAGCAGTTCCGTCGCGGAATCATCACTGACGGCGAGCGTCGTCAGCAAGAAGTTCGCATTTGGACCGATGCAACAGCAGACGTTCAAAAGGCAATGGAAACTGAGTTCAAGGCTCTGAAGTACAACCCAGTCGACATGATGATCGGCTCTGGTGCTCGTGGAAACATGACCCAGATGCGTCAGATCGCAGGTATGCGCGGACTCGTAGCCAACCCTCGTGGTGACATGATTCCTCGTCCAATTAAGAGCAACTTCCGTGAAGGCTTGGAAACACTTGAGTACTTCATTGCTACTCCAGGTGCTCGTAAGGGTCTCGTGGACACCGCTCTTCGTACCGCAGACTCGGGTTACCTCACACGTCGTTTGCACGACGTTGCACAGGAACTCATTGTTCGTGAAGACGATTGCGGAACCACACTTGGCGTGTGGGTAGACAACGTTCAGAAAGACACTGCAAACACTCGCGCTTACTTGGAAACCAAGTTGTTCGGTCGCGCATTGTTGAACGAAGTTGAACTCAGTGATGGTCGCGTGTTGGCAAAGAACACAATCTTGGGTGACGATGATGTCGACGCACTTCGCGACGACGCAAAGGTCAACCGCGTACGTGTTCGTTCAGTGCTTACTTGCGACGCCGAAGTTGGTGTGTGCAAGTTCTGTTACGGCCGTTCACTTGCAACTGGTCAGTCCATTGAGTTGGGCGAAGCAGTTGGTGTAATCGCTGCGCAGTCAATTGGTGAACCTGGAACCCAGCTCACCATGCGTACCTTCCACACTGGTGGTGTTGCAGGAAAAGACATCGCAGGCGGTTTGCCGCGCGTTGTTGAACTCTTCGAAGCACGTAACCCGCGCGGTTCAGCACGTTTGGCTCGCGCAACTGGTGTTGTGCGCATTCTTGAAGACGAAGGCAAGGGTATTCCAATCCATGTCATCGACGATCAAGGTGTAGAACATGAAATCATGTTGCCAACCGGTAGCCGTCCAATCGTGAAAGATGGACAGGACATCACCGCTGGCGACCGCGTCACCGAAGGCCCACTTGATCCAAAAGAACTTATGGAGATCAAGGGACCACGTGAAACACAGGTGTACCTCGTAGAAGAAGTACAGAAGGTGTATCGCGACCAAGGTGTATCGATCCACGACAAGCACATTGAATTGATTGTTCGTCAGATGACCCGCCGCGTAGGCGTTCAAGAACCTGGCGATACTCACTTCTTGCCAGGCGAGCGTGCCGATGCCAAGGTTTTCCGTGACACCAACCGTTCAATGGTTGAACAGGGCAAGCGTCCAGCCGAAGGTCGCCCAGAACTTATGGGTATCACCAAGGCTTCGCTGGCAACTGAGTCATGGCTGTCCGCCGCATCGTTCCAAGAGACCACCCGCGTACTCACCGAAGCCGCAATTGACGGCAAGGGTGACAACTTGGTCGGCCTCAAGGAAAACATCATCATCGGTAAGTTGATCCCTGCCGGCTCTGGTATGGACCGCTACAACATGTTCGACGTAAGCGCCCCGGACTATGTCCCAATGGCCTACTACTCGAGCGATGATGAAGAAGATCCAGCAGCATTCTTGGCCGGTCTCCACGGAACCTATATTTCCGAGGATTCGCAAGGGTCTGCCGAACAGGCTCAATAATTCGCACCCCGAAAGGGGAGCACCATCTAGCGGTTTGCAGGTTGCCGTATGGCGACCTGCAACCGTAGGATTTTCAGTCCGTTGTCTCGCGCTTTGGCTTGTCCAGTGCGCTTGATTCCACAAGTACGAAAGCAACAGTAAAGGTAAACGCGTGCCCACTATTCAGCAGCTGATTCGACAAGGTCGTAGCACCAAGTCGACAAAAACCAAGACCCCGGCGCTCAAGGGATCACCACAGCGACGTGGAGTATGCACACGCGTATTCACCACAACGCCTAAGAAGCCAAACTCGGCTTTGCGCAAGGTAGCTCGTGTTCGTTTGACCAGCGGTGTTGAAATCACTGCGTACATTCCTGGCGAAGGACACAACTTGCAAGAGCACTCCATCGTGTTGGTTCGCGGTGGTCGTGTGCGTGACTTGCCAGGTGTTCGTTACAAAGTTATTCGTGGCGCACTCGATGCTGCCGGTGTTAAAGATCGTAAGCAAGCCCGTAGCCGTTACGGCGCAAAGAAGAAATAGGTACATCACATGTCACGTAAAGGTCCAGCAACTCGCCGCGAGATGGTTCCAGATCCGGTTTATCGTTCATTGCTCATTACTCAAGTTGTCAACAAAGTGATGTTGCACGGCAAGAAGAGCACCGCTGAATCAATCGTGTACGAAGCGATGAAGGCAATTGAAATCAAGACTGGTAGCGAGCCATTGTCAACCGTGAAGCGTGCAATTGACAACGTGAAGCCACCACTTGAAGTTCGCAGCCGTCGCGTTGGTGGTGCTACGTACCAAGTTCCAGTAGAAGTTCGCCCACGCCGTGCAACAACACTTGCCATTCGTTGGTTGGTGGACAATGCACGCGCTCGTCGCGAAAAGACCATGGCCGAGTGCCTGTCCGCAGAATTGCTTGATGCATCAAATGGTTTGGGCGCATCAATGAAGAAGCGTGACGATATGCAAAAGATGGCCGAGTCGAATAAGGCGTTTGCTCACTACCGCTGGTAGTCAGCCCGAAGTCTGAGGAAGAACCCCCATGTCACGTGATTTTCCATTGAACATGTACCGCAACATCGGCATCATGGCTCACATCGATGCTGGTAAGACGACAACAACAGAGCGCATTCTGTATTACACCGGAAAGACATACAAGATCGGTGAAGTGCACGAAGGTGGAGCCGTAATGGACCACATGGTGCAGGAACAAGAGCGTGGTATCACCATTACCTCGGCTGCAACCACTGCGTTCTGGCGCGATCATCGCATCAACATCATTGACACACCTGGTCACGTGGACTTCACGGTTGAAGTAGAGCGTTCATTGCGCGTACTCGACGGTGCAGTTGCAGTGTTTGACTCGGTTGCTGGTGTTGAGCCACAGACCGAAACCGTGTGGCGCCAAGCAAACAAGTACAAAGTCCCTCGTATGTGCTTCATCAACAAGATGGACCGCACCGGTGCAAACTTTTATCGCACCCTCGACATGATCAAGGATCGCTTGCAGGCAGTTCCTGCCGTATTGCAACTTCCTTATGGCGGAGAGTCCGAATTCAAGGGTCTCATCGACATCGTAAAGATGAAGGCAGTTGTCTGGGATGGCGACGAGAAAGATTCAAAGTATTCAGACGTTGACATTCCTGCTGAGTACCTCGACAAGGCAAAGCAATACCGCGCCGAATTGCTCGACATTGTTGCCAGCGAAGACGAAGCCCTCATGGAGAAATACCTCGAAGAAGGCGACCTCGGCGAAGCTGAATTGCGTGCAGGTATCCGTAAGGGAACTCTTGCATTCTCGTTCGTTCCAATTTTGTGTGGTTCAGCATTTAAGAACAAGGGTGTGCAGCAAATGCTCGACGCCGTTGTTGATTACATGCCAAGCCCGATTGACATTCCTGACACTGAAGGCGTGAAGCCAGACAGCGAAGAAGTGTTGACTCGTAAAGCAGACGACGCAGCGCCATTCTCGGCACTTGCATTCAAAATCGTTGCTGACCCATTCGGTCGCCTTACTTACTTCCGTGTGTATTCAGGAAAAATTTCAAAAGGTGAAGAGTGCTACAACTCCACCAAAGAAAAGCGTGAGCGCATTGGTCGCTTGCTCTTGATGCACGCAAACCAGCGCGAAGACATCGACACCGCTTATGCAGGTGACATTGTTGCCGGTCTTGGTTTCAAGGAAGTCACCACTGGTGACACCTTGTGTGATCGCAGCAACGCAATCATCTTGGAGCGCATGGAGTTCCCAGAGCCTGTTATTCACGTAGCGATCGAACCAAAGACAAAGGCCGACCAAGACAAGTTGGGCAAAGCGCTCAAGTCATTGTCAGACGAAGACCCAACCTTCCGTGTTCGCACCGATGAAGAAACAGCTCAGACGGTTATTTCGGGAATGGGTGAGTTGCACCTTGAAGTTCTCGTCGACCGTATGCAACGCGAATTCGGCGTGGATGCAACTGTTGGTAAGCCACAAGTTGCGTATCGCGAAACCATCACGAAGAAAGTGGAGTCGGTGGAATACCGACACATCAAGCAGTCGGGTGGTTCGGGTCAGTTCGCAGTTGTCAAGATCACAGTCGAGCCAAGCGGCGTCGGCGGTGGCTACGTGTTTGAAGACCAAATCACTGGTGGCCGTATTCCACGTGAATACATTCAGCCAACCAACCAAGGAATTCAGTCAGCACTCGACAACGGCGTGCTTGCTGGTTACCCAACAGTGGACGTGAAAGTGTCACTCGTTGACGGTCAATACCACGACGTTGACTCCAGCGAAATGGCGTTCAAAATTGCCGGTCAAATGGCGTTCCGCAAGGCAGCCCAGGCTGCAGGCCCAATCATCCTCGAGCCAATCATGGCGGTTGAAGTAGTGACCCCAGATGACTACATGGGTGACGTAATGGGCGACTTGTCCAGCCGCCGTGGCCGTATTGAGGGCATGGAAGCAAACGGCAACGCGCAGAACATTAAGGCGCAGGTTCCGCTTTCGGAAATGTTCGGATACAGTACAGACCTGCGTTCGCGCACACAGGGTCGTGCAACCTACTCGATGCAGTTTCACAGCTATCAGCAGGTGCCGGCAGTTGTTGCAGATGAAATTATCAAGCGCGTGCGCGGCGAATAGCTAACACGAGCATCACGATTTAAAAACCAAAGAACAAATTCAGAGAAAAGAACACAAGGAGTAGCAATGTCAAAGGCAAAATTCGAGCGCAATAAGCCACACGTCAACATCGGAACCATGGGTCACATTGACCACGGTAAAACCACGTTGACTGCAGCCATCTCTGCCACATTGGCAACCAAGGGTTTGGCTGAAGTAACCGCTTTTGATCAGATCGACAAGGCGCCAGAAGAGAAGGCTCGTGGTATCACGATCTCCATCGCGCACATCGAATACGAGTCAGAGAAGCGCCACTACGCACACGTTGACATGCCAGGTCACGCTGACTACATCAAGAACATGATCACTGGTGCTGCACAGGTTGACGGCGCGATCCTCGTGGTTGCTGCAACTGACGGCCCAATGCCACAGACTCGTGAGCACGTGTTGCTCGCACGCCAAGTAGGCGTTCCATACATCGTTGTTGCTTTGAACAAGGCAGACATGGTGGAAGACGAAGAGCTCCTCGAACTCGTTGAAATCGAAGTTCGCGACTTGCTCAGCTCGTACGAGTTCCCTGGCGACACTGCTCCAGTAGTTCGCGTTTCAGCTTTGAAGGCACTTCAGGGTGATGCCGGTGCACAAGAGCAGGTCATGAACTTGATCCGCGCATGTGACGACTTCATTCCAGAGCCAAAGCGTGAACTCGACAAGCCATTCCTCATGCCAATTGAAGACGTGTTCACGATCACTGGTCGTGGAACCGTAGTAACCGGCAAGGTAGAGCAGGGCAAGGTTCACACTGGTGACGACATCGAAATCGTTGGTCTCCGTGACACACAGAAGACCACTTGCACAGGTGTTGAAATGTTCCGCAAGTTGCTCGACGAAGGTCAAGCAGGCGACAACATTGGTGCACTTCTCCGCGGTACCAAGAAGGAAGATGTTGAGCGTGGCCAGGTGCTTTGTGCTCCAGGTTCAATCACACCTCACACCAACTTCGAAGGTCAGGTGTACGTGTTGACGAAGGAAGAAGGCGGCCGTCACAAGCCATTCTTCAACAACTACCGTCCACAGTTCTTCTTCCGCACCACAGACGTAACCGGAACCGTTGAGTTGCCAAAGGGCACCGAAATGGTGATGCCTGGTGACAACGTGATGATGACCGTGGAATTGGGTAAGCCAATCGCCATGGACGAAGGTCTTCGTTTCGCAATCCGTGAAGGTGGCCGTACCGTTGGTGCAGGTCGCGTAGTCAAGATCCTCAAATAACGAACTGACTGGCTGAACTTCATGTCATCAAGCATCCGCATCCGTCTCAAGGCATTCGATCATCAGATCATCGACGAGTCTTCAAAGAAGATCGTCGAGACTGTTGCTCGCACCAACGCGACGGTGCGCGGTCCAATTCCGTTGCCTACGGACAACCACCGCTACACGGTGATCCGTGGACCACACGTCGACAAAGACTCACGTGAGCATTTCGAAATGCGTATTCACAAGCGTCTCATCGACATCGTGGAACCAAACGCGAAGACCATTGACAGCCTCCAGCGCATTGAACTGCCTGCTGGCGTTGACATTGAAATCAAGCTGCAGAACAGTTAATTTCAGTTCTTCACAGGCGATAAACGCCCTTCAATTAGGGTGCGTAGTACATGGTTAACCGAAAGGTTGCAGTGCTGCGGGCAGATGCGTCCAGCTCTATTGGCGTTGGACACGTCATGCGATCACTTTCGCTTGGTGAAGCATTACTCGACGAAGGTTTTGGCGTCGAGCTCGTTTCTTTCGAGCTCGCGCCAAGCCTTCAGTCACTCGCCGCATCATGTGGCGTTGAAGTGGTTGAGCTTTCATGTGCTCCCCGGTCCAACGACGACGCTCAGTTCGTGTTGCAGCGCAATGCCAACATCGTTGTAGTTGATGGGTACGAGTTTTCTCGTGAGTTTTTTGCGGTGCTTGAAGCAAGCAGCACACCTTTTGCTGTAATTGATGACAACGCAGAAACGAACGCGCATTCACCAAGAGCTGTAATCAATCAGAATCCACACGCATCTGCATCGATGTATGCGCACTTGCACGGCAATTCAAAACTCTTGCTTGGTTTGCAATACGCAATGGTGCGCAAAGAAGTTCGTGAAGTGGCTGCAATGAACCTGCCGTCTCGTGAAGGTGAAGTGTTCGTTGCAATGGGTGGCGCCGACTTCCTAGGACTGACGGCACCAATTGTTGAGGCATTGGCTGAAACTGGTTTGCAGATTCGTGTTGCAGTTGGCCATGCCAATACTCAGCGAGCACAAATTCAAAAGTTGGCAGATCAATTTGGGCATGTAACTCTGATTGAGCAACAGGATTATGTTTCAAGTTTGGCGAGTGCACACGTGGCAGTTCTTGCAGCTGGTTCATCGTTATGGGAAGCCTGCGCGGTGGG
>JBEAOI010000076.1:0-7167 GCA_041165005.1 Actinomycetota bacterium | reverse complement strand
ATTACTCCGCCTGCACCACGACTTCCATATCCCATGTCTGGTGGAATTGTAAGTTGACGACGTCCGCCAACTTTCATTCCTGCAACGCCTTCATCCCAACCTTGAATTACTTGCCCAGCGCCCAAACGAAATTCAAAGGCATCGCCTCGATTCCATGATGCATCAAACTCTTTGCCGTTGCTCCAAGCGACGCCCACGTAGTGCACTGAAACATTTTTGCCCTTAACGGCTTCGTCGCCAGTTCCGACGGTGATGTCGGTTTTCACCAACTGTGCTGGAGGTTCTTCTTGTGGAATCGTGACTGTTGGCTTGTTATTTGACATTCAGGCAGGATAACAACGCTGCTAGGTGCTTGGACCGCATATATACAAAAGGCCCCCGGCGAACCGGGGACCTTTTGACCTTGGTGGCGGGGACAGGATTTGAACCTGTGACCTTCGGGTTATGAGCCCGACGAGCTACCGGACTGCTCCACCCCGCGTCGTAGAAGTTGTACGGTAGCGAGCACACCATAGAGATAGCAACCTTCCCCCGAAAACACCTGCATCACCACACCCACCATGGCACTTTTCGCTCGAACTCCAAAAGCAACCGTTAGCGACCTTGATGAAGTTCGCACAGAACTGCAATCACTTCGCTCAGAAGTCACCAAACGCACTAACGAACTGTCACTTGTTACTGCTGCAATCAACACACTTGAACAACGTCTCACCGTGTTTGATGGTCGCCTTTCTGCCACGAACGCCGAAATGTCAAACCAACTTCATGAGCTAGGAAATGAAATTCAGGCACTTCTTGAAAAACAGGAAGATCCTGCCTCGCTAGCAGCTTTAGAACAACTCCGCATCAACCAAACGCGTATCGCCAACGAGCAAGCCCGTTACGAAATTGCTTTCCGTCAAGACCTTGCAATGCTCGCGGAGATTATTCGCGAATCTCGCTAACGATTAGTTGCCAATAATCTGCAGAGCTTGTCGAATAAGTTCTCGCGCTTGCGACAACTTCAATTGATATGTGGCAAAATCTGGTGGAGTTTGGGCCAAAGCAGCATCTGCTTGGTCGAACAAGCTTTCAGCTTGTGCCAACAAATCAGGAGCGGTCTGTGCACCTGTTGGAACACTGCTTGGCACGGTGGTCGCTGTAGTTCCACCAGTATCTGGCGTAGTTGCATCTGGTGTAGGTATTTGGCTGTCTCCAACACGATCACCGAGTGATCCCGTGTATCCAGGGAACAACCGCGTGATTGCTGTCGTCAAGTCGTCAGCAATCACCACCTTATTGTTGTAAGACGCGAGGATTTTTCGCACGAACACTTGACGTGCAGAAGCATCGTCTGGTCGAACAAAGAGTGGTCGAACGTAGACCAACCCCTTGCCAACAGGCACCATCTGTAAATCGCCAAACACCACGCGAGATCCGCGCTGATCAAGCAGTGTCACCTGTTGTGATACCGCAGGATCGCTACCGAATTCTGCAGCAACCGTGGCAGGGCCTTCTGGCAATGGCTCTCCCACTGTGTATACCTTCAACTCACCATAGGTTCGAGGGTCACTCGATACGACCATCAGTGCGCGCAGTTCTTTACGCGCATTGTCTGAGGAGAATGGAACAAATGGGCGCAACATTGAAAACACACCATTGGACTCTTTCGCACCAGGTGCATGGAAAATTGTGAAATACGGTTCAAATCGAGCAACGTTTGCATCCTGCACATTGATCAAATCTGGTGTTAAGGCAGGGTCAGTTGCACCAATTACTGCTGTTGATGCCTCCGGCTCACTTGGTGGTGCTTGAGCAACGCTCCACGCTGCGTCGCGATTGAAAAACAGCGTTGGGTCATTGAACTGATATCGACCATACATATTGGTCTGTACTCGGAATAGATCTTCCGGGTAGCGGAAGTGGGCAATTAATTCTGTCGAGGCTTCCGAAACCGGCGTGAGCAGTTTTGGAAATACCTTGCCCCAAGTATTTGCAATTGGGTCATTTGCATCCACTTGGTAGAACGTTGCTTCTCCGGAGTATGCATCGACAACTACTTTGACGCTGTTGCGAACATAGTTAAACAGCGTGTTTAGTCCTGAACCTGCAGATAACTGATCGGTGTTTGCTGATTGCGAGTTTGGGTAACGGCTAGTTGTCGTGAAAGCATCAAGAATCCAGACCACTTTCCCGTCAACAACTGCTGGATACGGATCGGAGTCGTAGTTAAAAAACGGAGCAATCTTTTGCACTCGCTCTTTCACATTGCGAATCCACATGATGCGCGATTCAGGTGAAATGAGATTCGAACCGAACAGGTTGAACTCACCAAAATTCAATGCAAACGCAACACGTCGCACTGGAGATGAAAGCTTCACTCCTCCCGTTCCTGTGTAGGGGGTTGCTTTCGTGTCTGGGCATGCTTGCTCAATTTGATTGGTTCCAACGATTGAGTAGCCCTCTAGCCCTTCACCGACATACAACTGTGGAGTTTTTACTCCGAGATCAATATAAGTAGGGCGACCATCTGTAGTGACGCGACTCGCCGGCGCAGCAACAAGCCCGCAGCCATGTGTGTAAATCAAGTGACGCGAAACCCAAGTGCGGTTTGGAATGCCATCAGTGTTGAGTTCTCGTGCTCCAAGAATGACTTGCTGCAATCGACCATCAATGACATACCGGTCAACGTCAAGGTCGCGAATTGCATAGAACGATGTTTTTCCTTCGTCCAAGGCAAAACGATCGCGCATCTCCAACGGATCTAGCTGGCGGACATCGCGTAGCGGGGTCTCATTTGCTGAAACATCGGTTGCGCTAATTGGGCCAAACGTTAGAGACTCCTGTGCAACATCATCAATATTGAATGCTGCTTTTGTGGCTACCAAGTTGTGCTCAATATACGGAAGCTCTTTAGTGCTTACGTTTGGCTGAACTGAAAAGCGTTGAATCACCGCTGGATAAATTGTTCCCGCAACGACTGCAACCAACATCCACATCAATGTTGCAAGAACTGGTATTCTCCAACCTTTTTGTCGAACATTCCACAAGAACAATGCAGCAACTGCGAATGACACCAAAATCATCAAATTGGTCGCTGGCAATTGAGCATTCACGTCGGTGTACGTCGCACCTTGAACAACTCCACGATTTGAATTAGTAAGTGAAAAACGCGAAAGCCAATAGCTTGCAGCCCTAATAATGGCGAGACCGGCAAACAACACCGACAAGTGCGCTTTTGCCTGTGGCGTAACTTTGCGACCTTGCACCTGCAAGCGAATTCCACCATTGAGATAATGAATCGCTGCAGTGACGATGGTGATGAGGACAAGAGCACCAAACAACCAATTGACAACAAACTCGGCAAACGGCAATCGGAATACGTAAAAACTGATGTCCTGATCGAACAACGGTTCTTTAACTCCGAAGGATTGGTGGTTCCTAAACAGCAACCACTCTTGCCACTGCGTCATTGCAGGCAACCCGACCATGAGCCCGAGTACTACGGAAAGCACCGTTCTGACGATCCACTGTTTGCCACCAACTAATTGTCGATACCCAGCCAGCGCTTTTTCTTCTGGAGATGGCGCAATTGACTCTGGTGCAATTCGATCAGCGAGCCAACCGTTGATCACCATCAAAACAGCAAAGGCCACTACGAACACCAAGCCCAACAAAGCCTTTACGCCCAGAGTCCCCCAAAACACATCAGTACGGTCAAGCGTGTCGAACCACAAAGCGTCAACATAAAAACCTGAAATGCTTCTCGCAGATAGGAAGAAGACGACGAGCAGTCCAATGATTGCGGTCGCAACTATGCGACCACGGCCTGGTCGCTTTAAGCGAAATCCGCCTTGAGGGTTACGGGGACGACGTGGAGGTAAGTCAGAAGGGTTGCGCACGCAGAGGAGATTAGTCGCCTATTGGCGCGATAAGGCATCGGCATCCAGCGTGTGCTGTTGGATGAATATGCCCCGTTGGAAATTCACTGCCAAGGTCTGTTGAACCCGCCAACGAATTGTCTTCGGCATCGGCACAACTTGGACCATTTGGGTCAACCATCCAACACACTTGTGTTCCTTGGTCTAACACCAAATATGCACCACGGCTATATGCCATGCGGGCAATATCTGAAACTTGCTGCTCAACTCGCTGCATTTTCATCTCGCGATACACGCTGCGAATGAGATTCGACATTTCGTCCTTGTCGCCATTGCTTTGCTCTACTGCGCGCTGAATCTTCTCGCGCAATGGTCGAATAGTTGATTCGTCCATCGTTCGCGAAACAACTTGCATCACAGCACTGCGAGTAACTCGCTTGCGCAAATCTGCTTTAAGGCTCTTGGACAAACTTTGAGCACCGGCCATTGCTGCTGAAATCACATCTTCAGAAAGTGCTTCCACATACATCTGTAAATGTTCGTCTGCAGAAGGCAAAACCTTCTCTAAGGCAACAACCGATTTCTTACCCTGTAAGTACGTAAGCATTGAATTTTCTTCGTCGGCCAGAACGCGCTTCATTTTTCGAGTAATCAGCACCATGATCGGTTCAAGGACTTCGTCACGATGGTCGAAAACACCTTGATCAACCTTGGGAACCACCACTTTGGGCTTGGTGGTTCGCGCAACCTCTGCAGTGTTTGTTTGCTTCAGACGAGCAAATAAATCGTCGACTGATTTCTTCTGTGTAGTTGAAGCAACTGGCTCTTTTTTTGGCGCAACAGGTTCTACAACTGCAACTGGCGGCTCAACCACTTCCTTCGCTTCTTGTGGAGCCTCGACTTCTTTTCGCTTTTTGCCAAACAACTGCACAACTTCAGCGATGTGCTCCTGTGCTGGTGGCTCTGACGACGGATGCTCGGACATGCCAGCAGGGGCTTCATGCATCGCGACAACTGTGGTGTCGGGAGCCTCTTCGCTTGCTTGCTCAACCACGATTACTTCTTCAACTTCAATTATTTCTTCGGCTTCAACCACCTCGACAACTTCAACCACCTCGAGGACTTCAGTTGCGTCAGCGGTCTCAATTGTGATCGAGTCAATGGACTCAGCAATAACAGCTACGACTTTTTCGCCTTCAATGGACTCTGAAGATTGCGGAATTGCATCTGGCTCTTTGGTGTAATCAAAAAAGATTGGAGTAGTTGCATCTACAGGCGTATTCAGTCCACTGATTCGCGCAACTTCTTCAGACAATTCATCAAACTCTGTCAAATCACCAACGACATCATTGGCTGCAAGTCGTGCCCGATCAAATGCTGCTACCAAACGATCACGGTCATGAATGAGGTGTTCAATCTGTTCGCGAGCCAACTCGCGGCGGCGCGCCAATTCACTCAATACTTTTTCGCGATACTCGCGAGCCTCAATAACCATTTCGCGACCTTGCTGTTTTGCAAGTTCAATCTCGGCCTCAACATCTGCAACCGCATCGTTTCGCTTGCGCGAAGCTTCAATTTCAGCTTCTTGGCGAATTCGTGCGGCATCGGAACTTGCTTCGCGCACTAAACGCTCTGCAGTTTCAGCAGCACGTGCAATCTGCTGTTTTGCAGCTTCGCGAGCAGAGGTAAGTACTCGAGCAGTTTCCTCGCCGAGAAGTGCGGTCACCATTTCTTCATCCAATGCACCAGGCGCAGACAGGCCACGTGTTTGCATTGCGCGAAGTTCGCTTTCTAAAAAGCGTTCGCGCTCCTGCAATCTGGCAAGTTCTGCGGAAACGCCGCGCAACAAGTCACGAACTTCTTCCTGTTCAAATCCACGCCTAACTACGCTGAATTGCGCAGACCCAACGGCCGCCGGCGAGGACGGGTCGGGGCGTGAAAATGAAATTGCCATGCAAACAACAGTACGCCCCGCCTAGAGCGAGATTGTGGCATTCGTAAGCCCACTGCCACCAAGGGACTTAAGGGCAGCAAGCGCATCTTCAAGATTTTCAACAAGAATGAGCTTGATATCTGAACCGAGCACTGACCGTGCAGCCGCTAACTCTTCGGCAGATTGCGATTTCGGTACAAGAAATACCTTGGCCCCTGCAGCTTTCACCGCAACTGCTTTTTGTGGCAGTGCGCCAATTGCTCCGATGGTTTCGTCCTCATTCATGGTTCCCGTTGCAGCAACTTTCACCCCACCAAATAGGTCACCAGGAGTCATTTCGTCAAGCAAAGCAAGGGTAAATGCAAGTCCAGCCGAAGGGCCGCCAATTTGATCGGTGTCAATGGAGACTTCAAATGGAAGGACGACCGTTCGGGTGTCGGCAGGGATGAATCCGATAATCGTTCGTCCAGGTTCATCCGGACTTTCAATTAACTGAATTCTTCGATCCACGGGATCATTGGACATGTGCGGAATGACGCCGACGGTCACAATGTCACCCGGTTCGTAATCAGCCATCAACGGAGCCAACTCAGCCAGCGTCGGAATGGACTTACCTTCGAAAGATGTAAGTGTGTCCCCTGGCTGCAATTGCTTACATGCGCTAAGTGTTACCTGTACTTCCAAACACACCACTTCTTCAACGACGACACTTCCAAGTTCGAACGACGCATCGAGGCCCAACCTTGTAAATGCCACATATTCAGCAATCTGTTTTGCCGTGGTCATGGACTGAAAACCCAGTTGTTGCTGCGTTCCTGGAGTGCTTTTTCCAAATCGCTCTTCGTAAGTCTGCACATCAACATCTGGATCAACGGAACCTACAAGTGCTTCAAGTGCGGAAAGTTGTCCACCAAATGCAGTAACAAACAACACCGAATTCTCTGATGGGTATCGAGTGACTTGGGCCAATGCTTCCTTCGTGAACTCCAGTCGCTCGGCAACGGGTTCTGCCGAACCTGGGGCCACCTCCCACAAACGCACTTGAATACTCGCCGCGACGACAATGCCCACCAGTGACAACCAGGCACAGGTCAATAAGGGCAATGCCCACCACAATTTGCGTAATTCTGATCTGTCCGGTTGCGTTGGAGCAAGGGTCGGTGGTGGTAGCGGTACGCTATTTGGCATCGTGATGTCGTTGTTTTCGCTCATCGATTTTCCTATTTTCGCTTCCACATTGGGTGTGACAGTAAGGGCTTTGCTTGCCTTCGTTCTAGCAATTGGCGCCCTCGTTGTTCTGAGTGGCACTAAGCCTGCCAGACAAGATCGCCCAAACGTCATTCAGGTCCAAACAAAGGCAACCCCTCTATATAA
>JBEAOI010000075.1:0-9546 GCA_041165005.1 Actinomycetota bacterium | reverse complement strand
GCTTCGTGATGGTCTAGGTGTCGTTGCCGAATCTCTGAAAAGTGATGGTTGGAATGCGCAGGTGTTTGTTGATCACAACGCGCTTGTCGATCGCGAGGCCGCGTATCTCGCTGGTCTTGGTTGGTACGGCAAGAACGCAAACTTGCTTATTAGCGGTGCGGGAAGTTTTTTTGTTTTGGGAAGTGTGGTTACCGATGCGCCACTTGTGGTGAACGAGCGACCAGTTGATGATGGCTGTGGTGCATGTAAACGCTGCTTAGATTCGTGCCCGACAAATGCAATTGTCGAACCAGGTGTAATTGACGCTGGGAAGTGTTTGGCATGGCTCGTGCAAAAGCCTGGCGTGTTCAAACGCGAATATCGAGTTGCGTTAGCCGATCGCGTTTATGGCTGTGATTCGTGTCAGGACGTGTGCCCGCCAACTATTCGTTTGGGCATCACAGCAAAACCGACCGCTATTCGTGCGTGGGTTCCCATTTTGAACATGCTGAGCATGGAAGATCATCAACTACTCGAGTCTTTTGGTCAGTGGTACATCGCAGACCGCAACCCAATGTGGGTGCGACGCAATTTACTTATCGTGCTTGGCAATATTGCAAACTCTGAAGATGAGGAAGTGCGTGACGCTATCCAGAAGTTTTGCTCACATGCAGAACCGATGCTTCGTGCACATGCAATTTGGAGTGCTGCTCGACTCGGGTTACACCAATTCATTCCACAAACTGACGAAGATCCAATAGTGGTGGAGGAATTGCGGAACTTGCCTGAAGTGCGGGTTGGCTAACGCATCTGTCAGTATTGATGCGAGCGCCTTCCATGAAACACCTCCTTGTCACTAACGATTTCCCGCCAAAGGTGGGCGGAATTCAGAACCTGCTGTGGGAGTGGTGGCGTCGTTTGCCACCTGAATCGTTTGCAGTGCTCACTTCGCCTCATAAAGATGCTGCGGAGTTTGATGCTCATCAGCCATATCTCATTCGTCGTACGAAAGAGCCCGTGTTGTTGCCGCACCCGTGGATGGTTCAGCGCATCAATGACATGGCGGAAGAGATTGGCGCAGACTTTGTCGTTCTTGACCCAGCTGTTCCACTCGGAATAGTTGGCCCTTCGCTCAAGCTTCCATACATGGTGGTGTTGCATGGATCAGAAGTGACAGTTCCGGGAAGGCTTCCAGGTTCAAAGCAAGTACTTGCTCGCGTGTTGCGTGGTGCACAACACATCATTGCTGCAGGCGGGTATCCCGCTGCAGAAGCGCGTCAGGCTGGTGGCGCAAGTTTGCCAATAACGGTGGTTCCGCCTGGAGTTGACACTGAACGTTTTGCACCGATCACCAGCGAACAACGAATGGCAACTCGAAAGAAGTTCGGTCTGGAAGAAGATGCCGAATTGATTGTTGGAGTCAGTCGACTGGTTCCTCGCAAAGGTTTCGACACACTCATTCGTGCTGCAGCAGCGCTTGCGCCAAGCAGACCCAAATTGCGCGTCGTGATTGGTGGCAAGGGTCGTGACACCGACCGATTGAAAAAGCTGATTGAACAAACTCGCGCTCCCGTCACGTTGGCAGGAAGAGTGTCAAATGAAGATCTTCCGCTGTTGTATGCAAGTTCAGATCTGTCGGCAATGTTGTGTCGCACGCGGTGGGGTGGTTTGGAACAAGAAGGGTTTGGAATCGTATTCTCTGAAGCAGCCGCATGTGGAGTGCCTCAAATAGCAGGTCAAAGCGGTGGCTCGGCAGAGGCGGTTGTTGACGGCGTAACGGGTTTGGTCATTGATGAACCGAGCAATGTTGCAAAGGTTGCACGTGCGATTGATTCGCTACTCAGTGACCAGGCGCGATTGCAAGCAATGGGCGTCGCATCGCGCCAACGAGCTCTTGCAGAATTTGATTACAACGTGCTTACTGCAAGACTTGCAGCTGTGTTGGGAGTCAAGGCATGAAGATCGTAAAGCTGAATGCAACCCTTACGGCGGTTTTCGTGGTGATCACTGTTATTGCGGTGGTGGTGTTCAATTCGCCATTGCGCAGGCTTGTAGCCATTGTTGATCTTTTGCTATTTGCAGTCGGTGTTGCGGCATTCATTTGGGGGTATTTCTCGGCAGTGCAACGCAGTCGTAGCGACGAGATTTCGGTTGCTGGGTTGTTTCTTCTCATCGATGGAGTTGCCTCAAAGTCGGTCATGCGGATGATGAATGCGGCGTTAGCGGTTCAGGTCATCGTTGGGCTCGGCGGGGCAATCATCCGCAGGTCCACAGACGGAGTTGCGGGTAGCACTTTGGCCTTCGGGGTGTTGGTGCCGTTGCTTGGGCTTGGGCTGAACGGCCTGTGGGCGAGCAAGTACGGAACGTTTGGGAAACGAGTTTTTGGTGAAGTTTCTGCGCCAGAGGGTGAAATCGGCAAAGATGGTGCTCATGGTTGACTCTGGCTCCGACACAGTTTTCATTGCGGCAACAGCAGAGCGATGCTTTGATGTTGCGAGCAACTTTGAGCAATACCCAGAATGGGCCAAAGACGTGAAAGAAGCAACGGTGCTTACTCGTGACGCACAAGGTCGTCCGCACACAGTTGAATACCGTGCATCTGCGCTTGGCAGAAGCACTCACTACACCTTGGAGTACGACTACTCGAAGGCGCCGCACGCATTGTCTTGGCACTTAGTAGATGGTGACATCATGCGTTCACTTCGCGGTGCGTATTCGTTTAATGCAGATGGAACTGGAACACGTGTTGCATACGACCTTGCTGTTGAGTTGGTTATTCCGCTTCCAGGGTTTGTAAAGCGTCGCGCAGAAATGCGCATTCTCAGCACGCTGAAAGAACTGAAGACCCGTTCCGAATCGTGAGTCTTGCCGCAGGCATCGATGTCGGTGGCACCAAATGTCTTGGCGTGGTCATTGATGATCAAGGAAGTGTTGTTCGCGAAGTTCGCAAGCCAACGCCAACTGCAGATCTCCTTGTAGAAACACTTGCATCAATCGTTCGCGAATTGGGTGAGCACTCATCTGTTGGCCTTGGTGTTCCCGGTTTAATTTCGCGAGACGGAGTAATTCGTTCGTCGCCAAACATGATTACGGCAATTGAGTTTCCTGTTCGCGAACAACTTGCACAAGCATTGAACGAACCGGTGTGGTGCGACAATGACGCAACTTGTGCAGCGCTTGCAGAATGGCAACGCGGTGCAGGTATGGGTTCACGCGACATGTGGATGGTTACGTTGGGAACCGGGATAGGCGGCGGACTTGTTTCTGGTGGTGCGTTGCAACACGGTGCGCATGGTCATGCAG
This sequence comes from Actinomycetota bacterium, assembly GCA_041165005.1. Taxonomy (GTDB): domain Bacteria; phylum Actinomycetota; class Acidimicrobiia; order Acidimicrobiales; family Ilumatobacteraceae; genus UBA3006. The sequence goes on along the minus strand of JBEAOI010000075.1, from coordinate 6,264 downwards.
GCGAAGTTGGGCACATGGTCGTTCAAGCAGACGGCGATGCATGTCCATGTGGTCAACGTGGGTGTTGGGAGCGGTATGCATCTGGTGCTGGCCTTTCGCAGCTCGGTGGAGGATTGAGCGGAGAGGAAGTCATCATTCGCGCCAGAAATGGCGACGCAGATGCTCTGAAAGTGCTCGACACATACAGCACCTGGGTGGCACTTGGGCTTGCCAATATCGCCAACATGTCAGACCCCGACACCATCGTTATTGGCGGTGGAGTAATGGAGAATGCCGACATTTTGTTGCCACGCATTCAAGAACGCTTCGCCACCATGCTGTACGCCCCAAGCCACAGGGTTCACCCCGTGCTGAAATCGGCACAGTTGGGCGAGCGAGCCGGCGCAATTGGTGCCGCTTTGCTGCATCTTCACGACTAGTTTGTCTCTGTGGAATTTCGACGCATCACCAATCTGCCCCCATACGTCTTCACGATCATTAACAATCTGAAGATTCAGGCGCGTCACGATGGTGCCGATGTTGTCGACTTGGGTTTCGGTAACCCAGACATTCCTTCGCCTCAGATTGCTGTCGACAAGTTGATTGAGGCAGCGCAGAATTCAAAGAACCATCGCTATTCACTGTCGCGCGGCTTGCCAAAACTTCGCGAAGCTGTTGCCGACATGTACATGCGCAATTGGGGAGTGAAACTAAACCCAGAAACTCAAATTACAAACACCATCGGTTCAAAAGAGGGTTTCAGCCACCTGATGTGGGTGTTGCTCGATCGCGGTGATGCTGCAATTGTTCCAAGCCCTAGTTATCCAATTCACATTTATGGTCCAATTTTCGCTGGCGCCGACGTTCGTCAGGTGCCAATGCAAAGCCAGCAAGTAATTGACGACCAGCAGTATTCCGACGAGTTCTTTGAAAATCTCACCGAGGCGTACAAGAACGGTTGGCCACGCCCGAGAGTGCTCGTGGTGTCGTTCCCACACAATCCAACTGGCGCAACTGTCGATCTTCCATTCATGCAGCGTGTTGTCGACTTCTGCCGCGAGCGCGACATGATCGTGGTGCACGACTTCGCATATGCCGACGTTGGTTTCGATGGTTATAAGCCACCATCAATCCTGCAAGCAGAGGGTGCAATGGAGTGCGCGGTTGAGCTGTACTCCATGACGAAAAGTTTTTCCATGGCTGGATGGCGCGTTGCGTTTATGGCAGGCAACGAACAAGTTGTTGGTGCACTCACGAAGCTGAAGAGTTATCTCGACTACGGAACATTTCAGCCAGTTCAAATTGCAGCTACGGTCACGTTGAACGAGGCACAAGATTTCCCGCAGGAAGTATCGGACATTTACGAGAGTCGTCGCAATGCGCTCATTGACGGCCTCGACAGAATCGGTTGGCACATTCCAAAGTCTCGTGGTTCCATGTTCGTGTGGGCGCCAATTCCGGAGGCGTATAGCGATATGGACTCAGTTGAGTTCTGCAGTCACTTGGTTCGTGATTGCAATGTTGCACTTTCGCCTGGTGCAGGTTTTGGTCCGGGTGGAGAAGGCTTTGCTCGCTTTGCACTCATTGAAAACGAACAGCGCATCGCTCAAGCAGTGCGCAATTTAAAAGCCGGGCTTACGCGCCTTCAGTAAGAAAGGTTTCTCATCATGAACACCAACTATTCGCTCGGTCTTCATGAAATAGGAAACAATTGTTACGCGTATCTGCAACCCGATGGCGGTTGGGGATACAGCAATGCCGGTCTCATTGTTGGTGAAGGTTCATCGCTTCTTGTTGACACGTTGTTTGACCTAAAGCTCACCGCCTCAATGCTCGACACCATGAAGCGGGCCACACAGTCTGCGCCTATCGCAACCGTGGTGAACACGCACGCCAATGGTGATCATTGCTACGGAAACGAATTGGTAGTTGGCGCAGAGATTGTTGCCTCGGCAGCCACTGCACATGAAATGACCGAAGTGCCGCCTGCAATGTTGGCAGCACTGAATAAGGATCCCGGCGAAATCGGCGATCTATTCAGGTCATTCTTCGGCGATTTTGAATTTGATGGAATTCAAATGACCATGCCAACACAAACATTTTCGGGTCGGCTCACCGTGCAGGCGGGTGGTCGCGATGTGCAGCTTATTGAAGTTGGTCCGGCACATACTGCGGGGGACACCATTGCCTATGTTCCCGATGCCAGCACGGTGTACACCGGTGACATTTTGTTCATCGGCGGTGCTCCAATTGTGTGGGCAGGCCCGCTCGAAAACTGGATAGCAGCATGCGATCTCATCAACTCGTTGGATGTTGAAACTGTGGTGCCAGGACATGGTCCTCTCACTGACAAGGCAGGGGTTACCCGTGTTCGCGAGTACTTGGCTTATGTATTGCGCGAGGCAAGTGATCGTCAAGCACAAGGCATGGATGCCTTTGATGCGGCACGCGAGATTTGCGCCGACATCCTCGGAGACCCAAAGAAATCGTTTGCAACATGGAAAGAGTTTGGTCGTATCAGTGTCAACGTTGACACGGTGTATCGAAGTAAAGACGCCTCACACAAGAGCCCGAATGTTGTCGAGCAATTCAAGCGAATGGCTCAATTAGAAAGTCAGCACTAAGCCTTTTTCTGTTTCAGCAGTTCTCGTCTTACAAGCACTACCCATCCTCCTGCAGCGCAGAGTGAAAAGAACCACCACTGCGCGGTGTAACTCAAATGTGGACCATTGCTGAAGTCAGGGTCGACAATGGTGGAAAGCGCGGGCGCTTCTGCGGGAGTGCTTTTCAAGAGTTGAACATAGACCGGCACTAATTCGCCATCGATCTGTTGTTGCAGTCGGTTGATATCAATTCGTTGCACTTCGGCAAGTTCGCCAGTTGCTGGGTCTGATACTTCTCCTGTGCGCCTCTCGCTAGATACACGAACTCGACCAAGTAGTGAAACCTCTCCCGATGGTGCTGGTGGAAATGCATCTGCTAGCGGCATGAAGCCACGATTAACGAGAACGACCCTGCCATCTGCAAGAAGCATCGGTGTTACTGCGTTATATCCAGCGACGCCATTTTGAGAAACGTTTACCATGCTGATGTCTTCGCCTTGAAGATACGTTCCCGTTATCGCAGTAGGCATCCATTCAATGTCTTCGGGCTTGGCGCTTTGTAACAGCGATTCAAGTGGTTGAATCGGAGCATCAAAACGTTGCACCAGCGTTGCGTTGAAGTCCTTGCGCTCGTGATAACGATGTAACTGCCATTGTCCCAAGTTCACCATCAGCACTATGAGCGCAATCACTAATAGGTGAGTTGCAATCCACTTTGGTCGATACAGAAACTTGTACATAACGGTGCAAACTTACACGCGACTACAAGCCAGCGCCGCGAGTTTCATTTAAAGTTTTCACCAGCGCATCAAGTGCAGCTGTGTCCAGCGCAAGAAGCAGTTTGATGTCTGCAGGTGTTGATGCCACAAGTTCAATCAGGGTTTGCCAGGTTGCAAAAGGCATGCCAAAACATTTTCGCAGCGCATTTCGCAATGCAAGTTCTGGCTCTGTGTCGTATGTCGCCAACAACTCTTCAACATCGCGTTTACTGAGTAGCGCACGATGTCGCTCGGCATCAATCTTTCGCTGAATGTAAGGCGAGAAGAAGCCTTTGTATCTGTGGCGCAATGTGTCTAATTGCCAGTCATTTGCGCGTACACGGCCGCGACAGAGTTCGGTTCCGCAATTGCACTCGAATTCGTCGTAACTGCTCGCGTCGCTCATGGCGTAGTCAAAAGTCAGCTCTTCACCTATGGCAATTTCGCGCATGGCAACAATGGTGGTTGCATTGCGCATTCCGCAGTTTGGTTCACATGAATGGTTAATCGAATCGCCTGGTTCACGAGTAGGTGGACCAAGAAAAATAAGATTTGTGTCAACCTGAATTGACCGGCTGCGACGATCTGCATCGTGTTCGGCGAAATCGGAGTGTGTGAGCGCGGTGCCGCCAAACGTGGCCACCGAAGTTCCAGCAGGAATGATGCCAATTGCGCGACTGCCAAATCCATGAGGTGGTGTGTCAAATGGAACGGCTAGGTAGGTCAGAAAGTTCTGCACGATAATCACCAAAGAAAAACGAGGTTGAGGCGCGAGACATGCGCCAACAACCTCTAACAGCGCCAACAATGCCCGCTGCGCCGAATTGACGATATCGGCAGGTAGCCTGATCGGTGCAACGCCTTCCCGGCCGCTCAGTCGGGCGGGCAATGCAAGCAGTACATCACGAGCGACCAACAGGTCCGGCAACCGGGTTTTCCCACGGTGCCATTTCGCGAAATGCGAAAGATGTGGTTACGCCAACAGGCGTAGCAACGGGCTGGCTCAGTTGGGTGAGCGTGACGAACTGCAAGAACGCATAGTTTCGTTACAGAGGAAAATGTATGACCCGACATGATTACCCAGCAACAGGCGCATGGTTTCCTGGCATGCCTGTTGGCGGTCGCAAGTTCGCACATTTTCCTGAAGATCGCCCTTTTGCGCTTGACGGTGGAAAAGTACTCAGCAATGTTTCCATCGCGTACGAATCATGGGGAACGCTGAATGCAGATGCATCAAATGCAATTCTGATTTGTCACGCATGGACAGGCGACAGTCATGTCACCGGCGCTGCTGAAGAAGGTAATCCGACACCAGGTTGGTGGGAGGGTGTTGTTGGTCCCGGCAAAGCAATCGACACCAACAAGTGGTTTGTGGTGTGTAGCAATGTCATTGGTGGTTGCCAAGGTTCTACTGGTCCTGCAACCGCGCACCCAGAAGATGGACGGTTGTATGGCTCGCGTTTCCCCGTGATCACCATCCGCGACATGGTGCGCGCGCAAGTGCGCCTCACCGACATGCTCGGCATTCGTAAGTGGCACAGTGTTGTTGGCGGTTCGATGGGCGGCATGCAAGTGCTGGAGTGGGCGGTCACATTTCCTGACCGCGTAAAGACCATCGTTCCCATTGCAACATGTGTGCAAGCAACAGCGCAGCAAATTGCTTGGGGGGCGATTGGTCGTCGAGCAATTCGACTTGATCCGAAGTGGCGCAACGGTGAGTACTACGACGCAGCAACTGGTGAAGGCCCTTGGGAAGGCCTTGCAATTGCGCGCATGATTTCGCAGGTGACATTCCGCAGCGACAACGTGTTCACCGAACGATTCGGTAGGGCTCTTGTCGACATGGATGCCGACTACAACGGCCTTGGATTATGGGACAGGTTCGAAGTGGAGGGTTATCTCGATCATCACGGAGACCGACTCATTCGTCGATTCGACACCAATAGTTATCTCATCATTGGCAAAGCGATGGACCTACATGACATTGCTCGAGGTCGTGGCACGCTCGACAATGCAATATCACGAATTAAAGCACCAACTTTGGTGTTGGGTATTTCGAGTGACATTTTGTATCCCACATACCAGCAGAAACAGATTCATTCAATGCTCACTGAAAAGGGTGTCGACTCAACATATGTGGAAATTGATTCGCCACATGGGCATGATGCGTTCCTGATCAATTTTGATCAGGTTGGCGCTCCTATCAAAGCGTTTCTTGAACGAACGATTTAACGCGGCATCAGTGCGTCAAGCACACTGATGCTTCTGCTGTGCAGTGGTATTCGTAGCATCGCGAGTACATCTTGGTTGCTCGTGCGACACAATGCGTAGGTGCGAATACTCGAATCTGTTGCAACGACGTGTGAAGCATGTGGAATTCCAATGACGTTCCACGACCCGCGAAGTGCCTGACCCTTTTTGCCACGGCTCTTGCACAACACCACAGCCTTCTCGGTATCAATCACGATGCGAGCTTCGACCCATTTCGCAGAAGCACCGGTAAGAGCAAGTGTCATCTGGCAAATGCAACGGGTGCCATCTTCGGAGGACCAATGATTGGGGCGTGAACGAAGCCACCAGATCATTGCCGAGAGCACTGCAATGAATGCGAGCGAACTTGCCACATTGATGACCTGCTCAAACATGTTCTTCAGTATGGTCGGCTGCGGTAGGTTTGGGGTGTTATGTCCGTGTCCTTTGTAGTGGTTGCGATTTCCTTGCGTGTTGCATTCGTGTCACTTATTTGTCTTGGCGCCGGTGGCGCACTGTCAGTGCTGACGTGGTGGTTCTGGAAAACAGCAATGCCTGAACCGCCTGCGCTCGCACGCTTAGAAATTATGAGTGATCGTCGCTATGAAACAGCCTCTGCCAGGGAACGCGAATTGTTGTTAGGTGAAGCCGATGAGGTGATGCCAGTAAGTGTT